>NZ_JBLLLQ010000016.1:0-115625 GCF_047737915.1 Lysinibacillus sp. NPDC056185 | reverse complement strand
CATAAAAAGAAATTTGATTAGCTCAAATTGTTTTGCTGGCATCATGTTTGATGTCCAAAATTTTGTTTCGTTCACCAACTCAAGGTTAGCTACTAGAAACTATATTGATTACGTTTTGCTTGTTCAGTTTTCAAGGTTCATTTCGTTGCTGTTTTCTCAGCAGTAACTCTTATATAATATCATGTCGCAAACTCGATGTCAACAACTAATTTATTTGATTTAATTGTTGTTTCTCAGTTATCTTAGCGACTCGTATAATATTACTCTCTTAATTCGAAAAGGTCAACACTTTTTCTAATAAAAATTAATACTTTTTCATTTCATCGAAAAACTTCCTATTTATATACTTACGAAAAAAATTATCATTAGACTCTTCTTCTCAAGTCAATTTAACTTTTTATTGGTATCTAAAATAGAATTTTATCATAATCTTCAATAAGAAATTAATAGATTCCATAAAAAATCAACAAAAAAACTCGGTATAGAAACCGAGTTTTTAAAATGGAAAGAAAAATGGGATTGCCAGCATCATAGCAATAAACATAATAATCTGTAGTGGAATTCCAATCTTCACAAAGTCCATAAACTTATAACCGCCAGCAGTCATAACTAGCGCATTTGTTGGGGAAGCAATCGGAGTAACAAACGCCATACTTGCTGCTACAGCAACAGCAATCATAAATGTCGTTGGACTTGCCTCCATTGCAATCGCGGCATTCATAGCAATTGGCGCGAACAAGACAGCCGTCGCCGTATTACTAATAAACTGTCCAAAAATAACTGTTAAAATATATACGCCAACTAGTACTCCATACGGTCCATAATCTCCAAGTGCATTAATGATACCATCGGATAAAATAACCATACCACCTGTTTTCTCCAATGCAGTCGCCATTGGAAGCATTGCAGCTACAAGCACAATACTTTCAAAATTCATATTGCTATACGCATCTTCCATATTACGCAAACAACCTGTTAATATCATCAATACGGCACCAATCATAACGGAAATAACAGCAGGGAAAATTTCAAAAGCCATTAACACAATCATTAAAAGCATAATGACACCAGCAATACCTGCTTTCCCCGTGGCTGCAGCTACACTCGCATGCTCCTTTGGCTGACCCACAACAACGACATCCTGCGTTTCCCTTGCCAGTAATAAAATCTCATCCCAAGCACCTTGTACTAAAATGGCATCTCCAAATTTCAATTTATGTGTCACCATATCCTGAAGTTTATAGCCACCTCTACGATTAATGCCAATTATATTTAGATTATATTTTTCTCGGAAGCCTAGGGCGCTAACAGTCTTATTAATAAAGCTGGAATTTGGCGTTAATAATACCTCAGCAATACCAAGATGCTTCGATACTAAATCATCAGCCTCTCCTTCAGCCAGTTCCTGCATCTCTAGACTATAATCTGCAGCAAAACGACGAATATTCTCTTCCTCACCTTGGACATACAATTCATCTTTGGCATGTATCACGCTTGTCGGACCTGCCATTTCCTGATAAGTCATCGGTAAAAAATTAATGCCTTCTTGAGATCGGCGGTGAATTTTCATCATACAAAGCGTATATTTGGCCGGAAGCTTTAATTCTGCTAATGTTGCATCAATAATCGGCGAACCCTCGGGCACAAACACTTTAAACAAATGATTATTTAAATCATATTGCTTAATAATTTTCTTCGGAGATAGTTTATAGTCAGCTTTTGTTTGTGAACGGTTCTTATCATTTGGTAATAGTTTATTTCGCACAAGTACTAAATAGGTAATACCAACAATCATCCCTACAATACCGATGGGCGTCACTTCGAAAAATCCAAGCTTATTATAGCCACGATCTACTAATAACTGACTGACAATTAAATTTGTTGGTGAAGCAATTAAAGTCATAAGCCCTGAAAGACTCGCGACATAAGAAAGTGGTAGCAAGAATTTTGACGGACTTTCCTTCATACTAATCGCAATACTAACAACGATCGGCATCATTAAAGCTACAGTACCTGTGTTACTCATAAAGGCACCTACCGTCCCTACAATAATGAGCAATAACACAAATAATTTCAGCTCACTATCACCTGACCATTTCAACAATAATCGTCCTGCCATCCCTGCAAGTCCAGTTCGCAAAATTCCTGCGCCCACAACAAATAACCCCGCAATCATTAAAACTACAGAGTTCGAAAAACCAGCTAGTGCCTCTGCTGGTGTTAAAATATCTGTAATGACAAATGCTAAAAGTGACACAATCGCAACGAGATCTGCTCGTACTTTATTCGTCACAAATGCAAAAATTGTAGCTCCTAAAATAAGAAATGTTAATGTAAGCTGCACATCTATGAATTCCTTTCTAACATTAATCATTGTGCTAGGTGATACATACAACCTTTTGTAATTGCAGCACCTTGCACGTTTACCATTTAGATTCATTATATCTTACCCAAAACGATATATGAGAAAGTTCACCATCTTTACAAAATAAAAGACTCCTCACCATAGCGCGAGGTTGATTTCCGTTCCGGCTGGGTGCTTTGTAGCTGACGCTTCGCTTTCGCTACAGAAAACATTTGTAGCTGACGCTTCGCTTTCGCTACAGAAAATATTTGTTGCTGACGCTTCGTTTTCGCACAGAGCAAAGCTTCCCGGGGGCGTCCGATGAGCCGCTTGGGCCAACAGATGTTTTTTGCGCGAAAGCGTAGTGCTAACGTAGCGGCAGCAGCACAGATGTTGGTCACGAAGGCGTTATCACAGGACGTGATGCATTTAGCCTTCGTTCCCCTATTTGCTCACTCCAGGCTCTACTATCGTGTATCGGCCTTACCTAGATTATTTTTGATAAAGGTTATGCTCTTTAATATAGTCATAACAAGCGCCAGGCAGTAGATATTTTGGTTCACCACCCATTGCGAATTCTTCTCGAATATAGGTAGAGCTAATTTCCATCGCTAAGCCTTTGTCAATCAAATGGAATCTTCCATCATCATGATTCCTCAATATCGGAGAGCGACTAATTGTTGATAACATATCGATTCCATGCCTTGCCATTATAATAAATTTATTCTCAGCTACTAACGCTTCTCCCTTTTTCCACAATCCTGCTCCAATATCAACTAATAAATCGGCTCCCATAATAAAATGAATTTCATCATTGGGTGTTGTTCTCTAAAATATTTCATCGTATCATATGTGTAAATGTTCCAGCCTTCTTGCTCCATTTCATATGAATCTGCAATAAAACGCTCATCCTTTGCAATAGCCAGCTGTAGCATATTCCATCGATGAGAATTCTCCGTTGTTATTTCCTTGTCCTTTCGTTTATTTGAACAAGGTAAAAAAATTACTTTATCTAATTTGCAACGATGTGCGACTGTGCTCGCGGTCCAAAGATGAACATTTGTAATTGGATCAAAGGATGATCCGTAAATCCCTATTTTCGCCATTCCCTACCCCTCCATTCCTCGTCTCTATTAGTTTCTCCCATTCATCATCTTCGTGACTTTTTCTTTAATTTCTTTAATTCTTGTCATTTTGTTATCCCAGCACGCTTGACTTAAATCGACCGGATACTCTTCTGGATTCATTGTTCGTTTATACTCACTCCATAGTAGATGTAAATTTTCTTCTACATATGCTTGAATTTCTTGAAGTGTTGGTTCTTTGTAAAGAATAGAACCATTTACAACAATGTCTTGATGTAATTCTTTCGCTGTAAAATTCGTCACAAATTTACTGATATAAGTATGAACAGGGTGAAACATTTTCAAGCGTTTTTCCTCCTGTGGGTTTTCGTAGTCCAATGCAATATAATCCCCTTCAGCATGACCATTGTCTGTATTAATAATTCGATAGATACGCTTGCGGCCTGGGGTCGTTACTTTTTCAGGATTTCCGGAAATTTTGATGGTATCGACCATTTTCCCGGTTTCATCTTCAATAGATACTAATTTGTATACGCCCCCAAGCGCCGCTTGATCGTAGGCTGTAATAAGCTTAGTTCCGATTCCCCATGTATCAATTTTAGCCCCTTGTGACTTCAAATTTATAATCGTGTATTCATCCAAATCATTAGATGCTATAATTTCCGCTTCAGTGAAGCCAGCTTCATCTAACATTTCCCTTGCTCTTTTTGACAGATACGCTAAGTCTCCACTGTCCAGCCGGATTCCTACAAAATTGATTTTATCTCCAAATTCCTTCGCGACCCGAATTGCGTTAGGAACACCTGAACGCAACGTATCATACGTATCTACTAAAAAAACGCAATCTTTATGCGTATTTGCATACTTTGTAAATGCAGTGTATTCGTCACGATATGCCTGTATCATGGCATGCGCATGAGTACCTGAGACAGGGATGCCAAATAATTTTCCAGCTCTGACATTGCTAGTTGCAGAAAATCCACCAATATACGCTGCACGAGTTCCCCAAATCGCTGCATCAAATTCATGCGCTCGACGAGTACCAAATTCCATCGCTACATCCTTTCCAATCACTTGTTTAATGCGTGAAGCCTTCGTTGCAATAAGAGTTTGGTAATTAACGATATTCAATAAAGGTGTCTCCATTAATTGAGCTTCTGCCAACGGGGCTTCAATTCGTAAAATAGGTTCATTTGCAAATACCAGTTCACCTTCCTTCATTGCAGAAATAGTGCCTGTAAATTTTAGACTTTGAAGGTATTTAAGAAATTCCTCTGAGTATTTTCCTTCCTCGCGTAAATATTGAATATCACTATTAGAAAAACCAAAGTTTTTGATAAACTCCATTATCTTTTTTAAGCCTGCGAATATCGCATAGCCATTACCGAACGGAAGCTGTCGAAAGTACAGTTCAAAAACCGCTGTTCTATTTTGAGTACTATCATTCCAGTAAGTTTCTACCATATTTATTTGATATAAGTCTGTGTGCAACATTAAACTATCATCTGCATATTTCATTTCATCTTCCTCCATTTACATAATAGTAGCTCCGAGAGAATGCTCGAAATGTCCTAACGCCCACTCATGCCCTGCTTGATTAAAAGATGTCACTGCATTTTTATGAATAACTATGTTAAATCCTTTATTATAGGCATCTACCGCTGTATGAAGAATGCAAATATCCGTACATACACCTATTAAATGCAGTTCAGCAATGCCTCTTTCGCGCAATTTCATCTCTAAATCCGTACCTGCAAAAGCAGAATATCTTGTTTTATCCAAGTAGTAGACATGATCTAACTCTTTATTTTCTTCATATAGTTCTTTTAAGGAACCATATAGTTCCCTCCCCTTTGTACCTCTTATATTATGAGGAGGAAAAAGCTTTGCTTCCGGATGATAGCTATCATCTTTTTCATGAACATCAATGGCAAAAACTAGAAAATCACCGTTTGAGATAAATTCCTTTGTTAATTGTATATTTACCTCTTCCAATAGTTGCCCCGGTTTTCCGCAAGTTAAAGCTCCATCTGGTGCTACAAAATCCACTGTATAATCAATATTAATCAATGCACGTTTTGGCATATTTCCATCACTCCACTTTTTTAATTAGTAATTGCATAATTACAAATTACTATATTGAAAAATTATCAGGAAAGACAAGTGCTTTCCTAATGATAAATTGACTCTACGATTTCGAAGTCATTAAAAGTATATAATTGCGACGGTCTAAACGAATTCCTTTTTGTTTTCTTCGGTTTACTTTCTTCATCCAATACTTTTTCAATAAAAGGTAACTTGGGTGCTTTTGTAAAGAACACAGAATCATTTGAAATGCGTGGATCATCTCCCACTGTCAATAAAACCCTCTGTAGCTCAGATAACGTAAATTCTTCTGGTAAAAAGTTTTTAGCAACCGTTGTTTGTATCATATCTTTCTTAATAAATGCTAAAGCGTCTGAAATAATTTTTCGATGATCAAAGGCTAATTCGAGTTCGAACACTTCATTTATATCGTATAGCTCTACTTCTGCTGCATCGTCATTGGCTTGACGCTGGTCAATGTACACTTCAGGAACGATTGCATAAAAAGCATTTGAAATCATCCAACCTCGAGGATCACGATCTATGTCATCGTAGACACCGAAGTGCTTAACGTGTAGACCATCTACATTCGTTTCCTCTTTCAATTCTCTTTTTGCAGCCATATAGGCAGTTTCCCTTTTTGTCGCATCTACAAATCCACCTGGAAGCGCCCATTTCCCACCTTCGATATTTGGATTTCCTTCATGATCTTTTTCAGCCCGTTTAATCAACATGATTTTAAGCGTCATCATCGGAGGTGCTTTTTCCTCTACTTTTTCTGATGTTATTGTAAAAATTGCGATATCTGACGTATACCCATCAGGTGTTATATATTTAGAAGAATCATAATTCGCCAGAACTTCTTCTTGTGAACGATATTTTGTCATTTTAATAAAACTCCTTTAATTCAATGTTTTGCGATAAAGCGTGATGCGACGACTTTATACAACTCCTAGATTTGATCACTACCCCATTTAGTTTTCTATAAATCAACACATGTAATTTGTAATTCCCGAATTACTATTTAATAACATGATAACTTTTCCAATTAACAATTTCAACTCTTTTTTAAAAAGAGTAAGAAGAACAGCTTTCCATAAAAAAAGCATAAACAAAGCATTTCTGCCTTGTTTATGCCTTTCATATTATTTAATTTACTAGTTGATTTTTCAAAAGAATTCCATCCTGTACGACAACTCGCCCATTTTTAATGACAGTATTCGTATGATTCATGCCATAAAAATATTGTAATTGCTTGTAATTGGCAACATCCAATATAATGACGTCAGCTTGTTTGCCCGCTTCAAGGGAGCCAATTTGATGTCCGCGGTTAAGTGCATACGCTGCATTAACGGTTGTCGCCGTTAACACTTCCTCTAATGTCATCCCCATATGCATACAAGCTAAATTCATGATAAATGGCAGACTCATCGTTGGGGATGAGCCAGGGTTAAAGTCAGTTGAAATAGCTACAGGTACCCCTTCATCGATCATTAGGCGTCCCCTTGCAAATGGCGCGCGTAGGAAGAATGCTGTTCCAGGTAGCAATACAGCAATCGTGCCGGCTTCAGCCATTTTTTGTATACCCTCATCAGAAGTGACTAGTAAATGCTCCGCCGAAATTGCCCCTACTTCCGCAGCAAGCTCTGCTCCCTCATAAGGCTCAATTTCATCTGCATGAATTTTCGGTGTTAACCCTAACGCTTTCCCGGCCTCTAAAATGCGTCGTGATTGCTCTGGCGTAAATACACCTTTTTCACAAAATACATCATTGAATTCGGCAAGGTTTAGCTCAGCTACTTTCGGCAGCATGTCATGAATGACTACATCGACAAATTCATCCTCACGTCCCTTAAAGTCACGCGGCACCGCATGCGCCCCCATAAAGGTACTAACGACATCAATGTCATGTGTAGCTTGTAATTCCTTAGCTACCTCAAGCTGTTTCTTTTCAGTTTCCCAATCTAAACCATAGCCTGATTTTGCCTCCACCGTTGTAACACCATGCTTTAAAAACACATCTAAATGATTCATCGTTTTTCCATATAAATCACCAAAGCTAGTTTCTCGTGTCCGGTTTGTTGTGGCATGAATCCCGCCACCCGCATTCATAATTTCCATGTATGTGGCACCATTGAGTCGCATATTAAACTCCTGCTCACGTGTACCGCCATGAACTAAATGCGTATGACAATCGACGAGACCCGGCATAACAATCTTACCCGAGGCGTCAATAACCTCAGCCACCTTTACTCGATCAGGGAAATCCGCTTCTAGTTGTGCAATTGACCCTACCGCTATAATGCTATTGCCCTCCATTAAAACACTGCCATTTTCCACTACTGCGATGTCACGCATTTGTTCCTTTGTACGAGGACCTTGTACGGCACTTTTTAACGTGATCACTTCATTGGCGTTTTTGATTAAAATTGTCACTTCGCATCATCCTTTAACATTGGTATACGCACACCTTTGTTCTTTGCTGTATTAATAGCAATTTCATAACCCGCATCTGCGTGACGCACAACACCCATTCCTGGATCCGAAATTAACACTCGTGCAATCTTCTCTGCGGCTAGCTCAGAACCATCCGCTACTAGCACTTGGCCAGCATGCTGAGAATAACCCATACCTACACCACCACCGTGATGCACACTTACCCAACTGGCACCACTTGCTGTATTAACAAGTGCATTTAGAATTGGCCAATCTGATACTGCGTCAGAGCCGTCCATCATACCCTCTGTTTCACGATTTGGCGATGCAACTGAACCTGAGTCTAGATGATCTCGACCAAAGACAATCGGTCCTGAAAGCTCACCATTGGCAACCATTTCATTAACTTTCAATGCAAAACGATGACGATCACCATAGCCTAACCAGCAAATTCGTGCCGGTAACCCCTGCCATTTAACCATTTTTTGCGCCATATCAATCCAATTCACAAGACCTTCATCTTCAGCAAACATTTCTTTGGCAAGTGCATCTGTTTTATAAATGTCCTCAGGGTCACCCGAAAGCGCAGCCCAACGGAATGGACCTTTCCCCTCACAGAATAAAGGACGAATATACGCCGGAACAAAACCAGGGAAATCAAAGGCATTCGTTACACCCATCTCTTTCGCATAGGCACGAATATTATTACCGTAATCAAATACTTCTGCACCTGCTTGTTGGAATTCAAGCATTGTACGAACATGCTCAGCCATCGTCTCTTTTGCTCTTCGCTCATATGTTTTTACGTCACTTTTACGCAGTTCAAGTGCTTCCTCAAACGTCATACCATTTGGAACATAGCCATTGATTGGATCATGGGCAGATGTTTGGTCAGTAACAAAATCAGGGATAATTCCTCGGTTCAATAGCTCACGATTAACATCTGCACAGTTGCCAACAAGACCAATTGACGCAGGCTCTTTTTTGTCACGTAGTTTATTAACCAATTCAATAGCTTCATCTACCGTCTCTACAAGGTAATCACAGTAGCCTTCTTTTATTTTACGTTCAATTCGAGCACGTTCTACTTCTACTACTAAAATGACAGCGCCAGCCATTTTCCCAGCTAAAGGCTGAGCACCACTCATACCACCCATACCACCTGTAAGGATGAATTTACCGCCTAAATCTGCTGTGCCAAATACTTTTTTACCAGCCTCTACGAATGATAAATACGTTCCTTGTAAAATGCCTTGTGCGCCAATATAAATCCAGCTACCAGCCGTCATTTGACCGTACATCATTAAATCGCGGTCCTCTAACTCATAGAAATGCTCCCAATTTGCCCATGCTGGTACTAAATTAGAATTCGCAATTAATACACGCGGCGCATGTTCATGCGTACGGAATACAGCTACCGGTTTTCCTGATTGAATAAGAAGTGTTTCATCATTCTCTAATTCTTTTAATGACGCAATAATTTGCTCATAACTTTCCCAATTACGCGCTGCCTTACCGATCCCACCATAGACGATTAGCTCATCTGGATTTTCTGCTACTTCAGGATCTAGATTGTTCATTAACATACGCATTGCAGCTTCTTGTGTCCAACCTTTACAAGATAATTCATTCCCACGTGGTGCACGAATATTTGTTTTAACTACCATTAAAAACACGCTCCTTTAAAATAGTAAAAATGCTATTGGTGTTACGATGATTAACGTTAATACGACACGTTCAAACCAAATGATTATAATTTGGCGCAATGTCACTGGAATTTCAGTTGATAAAATAAGTGGTATCACAGCCGAAAAGAACAAAATTGCTGAAATTGATACAACTGCCACAATAAATTTCGTCACAAGTGCTGCTTGTGTGACAACAAGTGCTGGTAAAAATATTTCTGCTAACGATAATGATAGCGCTTTCGCAGCTAAAAATGGTTCTGGAATTTGTAGTACATATGTGAATGGTACAAAAATATACGAAAGCCAATCAAAAATTGGTGTATATGTTGCAAGCACAAGTCCTAAAAGACCAACTGATAGAATCGATGGCATAACCCCCATCGTCATAATGAAGCCATCTTTTAGATTCGCCCATAAGATTTTAGACATAGGTGGATTTTGCTCTATTGCCTCCATCGCTTGACGCCACGCCTCTTTAAAACGCCCCTTCTTCACAATCTTTTCTGGTTGCGGCGTCGCGCCCTCGTAGTATTCATCCTTCATTGTACGAATTGGATAAATGCGCACTGTTAAGGCAGTGACCAAAAATGTTACAACGAGTGACACCCAGAAAAATGCATTCCAATGCTGCATCATATCCAACGTACCGGCAATGACAACCATAAACGTTACAGATACAGTCGAGAAGCCTGTTCCAATAATCACAGCCTCCTTCGCTGTGTAGCGACCTTCCGTATAAAGACGGTTTGTTAACAGCAATCCAACCGAATAACTCCCGACAAATGAAGCTACTGCATCCACCGCTGAACGTCCTGATGTTTTAAAAACAGGTTTCATAAACGGCTGTGCTAAAACACCGATGTATTCAAGCAATCCATAGCTAACTAGAAGTGCTAGAAACAAAGACCCTATCGGAATTAATATGCCCACTGGTTTAACAAGCTTTTCTAGTAAATACGGACCAATACTTTCATCCGCTAACCATGCAGGCGCTATATTGAAAATCAACAAAATCCCCGCAATCATACCGCCCACTTTAAAGATTGACATCACAATATTGACTGTCGACTTATTCCATTTCTTTGTCATGAATGGATGAATCGCTCCACCTACAAGCATTATGAGTACATATGCAGTTACAAGTAGTGGTGCTTCGGTGCGAATAAAACTCACGATGTGATCAATTAAAATGGAATCCTTACCTCGCCATTCAAAAGATACAAAGAAACTGAATATTCCGATTACACTACAGATAAACATCTTAATAGCGGAGGAGATTCGAAACTGCGAATCTCGCTCCAGTTCTCGCTGATGAAATTCCATACTACTCCCTCCCCGATGTAAGTGCTTTTTCTGAAAGAAATCTCTAGGTCATCAAAACTAGTTAAAGGATTTTTTGGATTTTCTCTAGGAAGCTATTGCCTTAAAACTTACTTATACTCATTTAATAGAACATCACTCGTTAACAAATACTGTGCAAGCGCTTCAATTTCATCGCCGATTGGTTGATCCGCTAACAGCGGCGGACAAAATTCACGCACTTTTTCTAAATACTTTCGAGTTGTTGGAGATAATTGATCTTCTGCCTTATCTAAATGAATAGCCTGCGATGCACAAATCATTTCTATCGCAATGACACGAGCCGCATTATGTACAATTTGACGTACTTGGCGGGCCGATGTTGTACCCATGCTCACATGATCCTCTTGGTTACCTGATGTCGGTATAGAATCTACGCTTGAAGGATGTGCCAATACTTTGTTTTCAGATACGATAGAAGCTGCTGTATATTGAGCGATCATTAGTCCACATTCAATACCAGGATTTGTCGCTAAAAATGGTGGCAAACCTTCGTTAAGCTGCGGATTTACCATGCGTTCTGTACGTCTCTCTGAAATATTAGCCCACTCACATACACCAACTTTTAAAAAGTCCATGGCTAATGCAATTGGTTGACCGTGGAAATGCCCACCAGACAATACTTCTCCATTTTCTAAAACAATCGGATTATCTGTCGTTGCATTCATTTCAATTTGCACACGGTCCTCCGCATAGAAAAATGACTGCCATGAAGCACCATGTACTTGCGGAATGCAACGTAGTGAATAGGCATCCTGCATGCGGATTTCACCTTGCTTTGTCACACGTTTACTTCCATCAAGCCACTTACGGATTCGTCCACCAACAAGCTCTAATTCCGGGTGTGGTCTTACCGCCAAAAGCGATGGATCAAATGCGGAAGTAATACCCTTCAGTGACTCCAGCGTTAAACTTGCTGCCATATCTGCCGCTAGCCCAATACGCTCTGCCTCGTTCACTGTTAAAACCCCAATACCTGTCATTGCTTGTGTACCATTAACAAGCGCTAGCCCTTCCTTAGCTTGTAGTCGGACAGGCGTTAGCCCAGCTTGCTGTAACGCCGCACTGCCGCTCATAACCTCTCCATTAAACTCCGCCTTACCTTCACCTACTAGCACTAAAGCCAAATGTGACAACGGCGCTAAATCTCCGCTTGCTCCAACTGAACCTTGAGACGGTACAATCGGATGTACGCCCTTATTGATCAAATCCAATAACAGTTGCACGGTTTCCAGACGAATACCTGAAAAACCACGCGCTAGAGCATTGGCACGTAAAACCATCATGGCACGTACAACATCTGTCGGGAACGGTACACCAACACCTGTTGCATCTGAGCGTAATAAATTCAACTGTAAAAGCTCAATGTCTTCCTCTTCAATCTTTATATTACTTAGCTTTCCAAAGCCTGTATTCACACCATAAATGGTTTGGCCCTCAGCTAAGCGTTTTTCAATTCGCTCCCTACTTAAACGGATACGCTCCACACTGTCTGCAGATAGCGCAACCGTAGCAAGGCCATTTACAATTCCCCCTATTTGCTGTCTTGTTAATGTCTTGCCATCGAGCTCGATAATAGACTTCATACTGACATCCCCCTGTTCCCTTAAAGCTATGTAAAAATGCTTTTAATCAATTTCGCGATCACTATAAAAGATAAATAACAATTACACTAACTACATTGTACTAACTACCTTTTTCAGAAAATAGGGAATTTTAAAAGAGAAAACATGAATTATTTCAGAATTTTTGTTATTTTAATAATATAACAGTACTTTTTTACGAAACTAGATAATTTTAAGGGGATTACAGTTATGAAATTGTTACTTATTGACAGGGACTCCACTGATCTCTCAGGTATTCGTTGGTTTTTACATACATATTTTCCCGGAGATGTAACTATTGAAATAGGTACAACTATTAATGAGGCACTTCAAAGTATCCAGCAATTCGAGCCTGAGGTGATACTACTCAATATCGACCTATTCTCAAATAATCGTTTAACTGCGCTTTATCGTGCTTTACAAAAACATTCAGGGACTATATTAGCTATGACGACAGAGCCATTGTTTAAAAATGCATTAAAAGCAATCGATCTACAGGTCGCACATCTTTTCGTCAAACCAATTGATTTAGAAGTATTAAAGCAAAAGCTCACTGCGATTTCCCTTCGGACACCAAAAGCAGAAGCAGCGTATCAAGAAACTACAGATGAATCCTTTTACTATCAACTATTTTTAGATAGTAAAACAAGTTCCCTAGAGTCAAATACACATTTCGCAATGATCGAGCCTGAGCATTCCGAAATGTTTAACAGACTATACAACTGGCTTCAGCAAACGCCTATTTATTCTAGTATGAGGATTTATCCTTTATCGGAAAAAATCGTATGTTTATTCCAAACAAATGATTTAGAGAAGGATGTTCGTACATTAATGAAGGAATGGCGATTAACAAATAATAGTTCTTTAAATATCGGAGTTTATGATGGAGAGTCGACCACCATGAAGAATATGTATACCTTAACGAAACGCGCACTTCATCAAAGCTTTTACGAAGGCTATGGGCATATTTTTTATGCGAGCAAACAATTGGAGACACAGCCATTCGATCCATTACTAACACCTGAAGAGCAGCAATTGCTAATAAGTAGCTTAGAGGACGGGAATATCGAAGCCGTCAAAACATTTTTATATCGACTATCTAATGAAGGAATTTATTACAAGCAAGATGATTTACGTATTCATCTAACGAGTGTTTTGGCGCAAATTAGGCGCTTTATGCTGAAGTATAAATTACATGAGAAAGCTGCAATTGAGCAAAATTATCGTCAGCTTTTTCATTTAATTATTGAATATCCAATATTTTATACCATTCTAAATGGCATCATATCATTTACACAAAGATTAATTGAATTAGCTCGCGAGGCACGAATGGAAAAAAGGGCTGACTATGTAGAACTGGCCATAGAAATTATCGACCAACAATTTCAGGATAGCGGGTTATCTTTACCTTACGTTGCTCATAAATTAGGGATTAGTCCTAATTATTTAAGTACGATTTTTTCAAAGAAGCAAGGCTTGCCATTGAAACGCTACCTTCAGCAGGTCCGAATTCAAAATGCCACAAAAATGCTTGTAGAAACGGATTTTGCTATTAGTGAAATTGCCTATTTAAATGGTTTTGATGATTCGAATTACTTCATTAAAATTTTCAAACAACACATCGGAATTACTCCTCATCGTTATCGAAAAGCTTAAAGTTTCATTAAGTAACATGGAGTTGATTTTGTTCCAACTGGGAACTTGTGCGTAAGCGTAGCGGAGATGAAGGCTTTATCTTCGCGAGATCACATCGATATCTGATTATCAAGAGGTGGCCAAGCCTTCACTGCAATCAAGTATTATTTTCAATTATCATACCCTATTTTCAATAAGAATAAATAAACAAAGGAGTTCATTTTAATTTCTTTTATTCTTAAGCTCCCTCTTCTTCATAACTTATTTTTAAGTAATTCTCGAAAATGTTTAAAAAACCTAAATTAGTGGTAAAGGTTAATCATAATCCTTTTAAGTCTAGCATATATTTATAATTTATATATTACTATAAAAATTCTTTAACAATAATGATTATAATTTACTAGCAATTCTAGTTTGCGTTTGTTATAGTTATTGATGAAGAGTTTGACTCACAATTTTTCTTAGGAGGTAAACTAATATGACAAATGAAAATAATCGTAGCCGTCGTTTTACAACAGCAGGTGGTGCTCCAGTAGTAAGCAACCACGATTCTATGTCAGCAGGTCCTCGTGGTCCTCTATTACTTCAGGATGTATGGCTAATTGAAAAATTAGCGAACTTCAACCGTGAAGTTATTCCTGAACGTCGTATGCACGCTAAAGGTTCAGGTGCATTCGGTACTCTCACTGTAACGCATGATATTACTAAATATACAAAAGCAAAAATCTTCTCAGAAGTTGGAAAAAAGACTGAGATGTTTGCACGCTTCTCAACAGTTGCAGGTGAGCGTGGTGCAGCGGATGCTGAGCGCGATATTCGTGGCTTCGCACTTAAGTTCTATACTGAAGAAGGTAACTGGGATTTAGTTGGTAACAACACACCTGTATTCTTCTTCCGTGATCCTTTACACTTCACAGATTTAAACCACGTGGTAAAACGCGACCCACGCACAAATATGAAAAACGCTAATTCAAACTGGGATTTCTGGACTTCATTACCAGAGGCGCTTCACCAAGTAACAATTGTTATGTCTGACCGTGGTATTCCGACTGGATACCGCAATATGCATGGTTTCGGTTCTCACACTTATAGCTTTATTAATGCTGAAAATGAGCGCGTATGGGTTAAATTCCACTTCCGTACAGAGCAAGACATTAAAAACTTCACTGGTGCTGAGGCTGCTGAAGTAATCAGTAACGACCGCGAATCTTCACAACGCGATCTATATGAGGCAATTGAAAAAGGCGATTTCCCTAAATGGAAAATGTACATTCAAGTAATGACAGAGGAACAAGCTCGTGAGTTACCATATAACCCATTTGATTTAACAAAAGTATGGTATAAAAAAGACTTCCCATTAATTCCTGTGGGTGAATTCGAGTTAAACAAAAATGCGGACAACTACTTTGCGGAAGTTGAGCAAGCTGCCTTTGCACCATCTAACATTATCCCTGGTATTAGCTTCTCGCCAGACAAAATGTTACAAGCTCGTATCTTTGCGTATGCAGATGCACAACGCTACCGTTTAGGTGTGAACCACTACGCACTTCCTGTAAATGCACCAAAATGTCCATTCCGTACGTTCCACCGCGACGGTGCTATGCGTTTCGATGGCAATCTTGGTTCAACTTTGGGCTATGAACCAAATAGCTATGGTGAATGGGAGCATAATTTAGACTATAAAGAGCCTGAATTACGTATTGACGGTAATGCCGGTATCCACGACTTCCGTGAAGACGACAGCAACTACTTCGAGCAGCCGGGTAAATTATTCCGCCTAATGACTGCCGAAGAGCAACAACGCCTATTCGAAAATACTGCTAATGATATGGCACCAGTTGAAGAGTTCATCAAACGTCGTCATATCCTGCACTGCTATTTAGCTGATCCAGCATATGGTGAAGGTATAGCAAAAGCTATGGGTCTTTCATTGGAAGGTATGGATCTTTCAAACCCATACGAAAAACAAGCAACAAACGTTTAACTTATTTCAGCAAACAAACATTTGCTGAGGCATAATTGATTTTTCCACTTATTATTGATATCCAAATCCAACTTTTTACTCCATGTGAAGGGCAACTTCACATGGAGCTTTTTTATAGAACGAGGGCTCATCACCATAATGTGTGGTTGATTTCCGTTCCGACTGGACGCTTTCCCAATGGCGTCCGATGAACCTAAAATAAGGCTTGTGCCTAATTTGATAGACACAAGCCCTCTTCGCTAATTATTGATAAATTTGACTGCCTGCCTTTTTAAATTCCTCAGCTTTCTCTTGCATTCCTTTATGGATTGCTTCAGTCGTATTTAAATCTTGATCTTTTGCATAATTACGAATATCTTGTGAGATTCTCATACTACAAAACTTAGGTCCACACATTGAACAGAAGTGCGCAGTTTTCGCTCCTTCTGCAGGCAACGTTTCATCGTGGTATTCGACTGCACGCTCTGGATCTAACGAAAGATTGAATTGATCGCGCCAGCGGAATTCAAATCGTGCCTTAGATAGTGCATCGTCACGCTGCTGTGCTCCCGGATGCCCTTTCGCTAAATCTGCCGCGTGTGCAGCAATTTTATACGTAATAACCCCTACACGAACGTCCTCACGATTTGGTAAGCCGAGATGCTCTTTAGGCGTCACATAACATAGCATTGCCGTACCATACCAACCGATCATCGCAGCACCAATAGCCGATGTAATATGGTCATAGCCAGGAGCAATATCTGTTGTTAACGGCCCTAAAGTATAGAAAGGTGCTTCCTTACACACCTCTAACTGCTTATCCATATTTTCTTTAATAAGATGCATTGGTACATGTCCCGGTCCTTCTACCATCACTTGTACATCATGCTTCCAGGCAATTTGCGTTAATTCCCCTAGCGTCTCTAGCTCCGCAAATTGAGCCTCATCATTTGCATCTGCTATAGAACCCGGACGTAAACCATCACCTAAAGAGAAGGCTACATCATAGGTTTTCATAATTTCACAGATTTCTTCAAAATGAGTATATAAAAAGCTCTCTTGATGGTGATATAAACACCACTGCGCCATAATCGAGCCTCCACGAGACACTATGCCTGTTACACGATTAGCCGTTAATGGCACATAGCGCAGTAATACCCCTGCATGAATCGTGAAGTAATCAACACCTTGCTCAGCCTGTTCGATTAACGTATCACGATACACTTCCCACGTTAAATCCTCTGCCACACCATTTACTTTTTCTAGCGCTTGATAAATCGGCACCGTTCCTACTGGCACCGCGGCATTACGGATAATCCATTCACGTGTCGTATGAATATGCTTACCAGTAGATAAATCCATAATGTTATCAGCACCCCAGCGTGTAGCCCACGTCATTTTTTCTACCTCTTCTGCAATAGAGGATGACACTGCTGAATTGCCAATATTGGCGTTAATTTTTACGTGGAAGTTGCGTCCAATAATCATCGGCTCTGCCTCAGGGTGATTAATATTAGATGGCAAAATAGCACGTCCTGCCGCGATCTCTGAGCGCACAAATTCTGGGTCCATATTTTCACGTATCGCTACAAATTCCATTTCTGGAGTAATAATTCCCTTTCGTGCATAGTGAAGCTGTGTTACATTTTTACCTTTCTTCGCGCGTAAAGGCTTTCTAGATAATTCCGGAAAAACATTTTCATTCATTCGCGGATCATCAGCTTTACGGAATCCATTATCTTCTGGCTTGATAGTACGACCTTCGTATTCTTCAACATCACCGCGTTCTTTGATCCATGCACTACATAAAGCTGGCAATCCTTTCGTAATATCCACCTTATACGCAGGATCAGTGTACGGGCCGCTCGTATCATAAACACGTACTGGCGCATTTTCCTCTTCACCAAAGCTTCCAGTCGTTGGACTTAGAGCAATTTCACGCATTGGCACTAAAATATCTGATTGAGATCCTTCTACGTAAACTTTTTTACTTCCTTCAAAACTAGACATAATCGTAATATTCTTGTCGCTAACTGTTGTCATAAACTACTTCGCTCCCTTTTACATTTATATAAGGACCGAATCTAGCTCACCCAAACAAAGACAAAAGCCGAATCCAAAAAATTTTGGATCCGGCTAAGAATGTAAAGGTATAGTTATTGCAAATAACATTGAGTGCAATAATGGTTAACTTTCCCACGCTGGTATGAGCCAGATCAGGTCCAAAGGGTCAAGAAACCTCTATGCGTTTCCCTCTCAGCCTGACTCATCAGACTCCCCTAGTTAATGCTATTAAGTTTGATGATAGTGTAGCAGATATTGCTAATAGATGGAAGCTTCATTTGAATTATTTTTGGCTTATCATTAAAAGTTGTCGATGGTATTCATTAAAACTTGTGCCATGTATATTAGTTGATTGGAGTGGAGGCTGGGCGACTCCTCGGGGATCAGCAATAGAGGAACGAAGGCTAAAACCATCACGTCCTGTGATAACGCCTTCGTGACCAGCATCGTGCTGGCCCGAGACCCTGCAGCGAAGCGAAGCGGCTCATCGGACGCCCCCAGGAAAGCGCACAGCCGGAACGGAATTCAACTTCACGTTATTCGATGAATTCATATACTTTGAAGATTTATCGGAACAAAATCTCATTTTATCGGAACAATTTTAACTTTTATCGGAATATTATCTTGTTTTATCGGAACAATTTTAACATTTATCAGAACAATTTCAGTTTTTATCAACTATGGGCAATCAAATGAGCACCTAGCAGTTAGGTAAACAACAGTTCCGCTACATAAATCACGATTGTCACTGTAATACAGCTTACAATCGTTGAAAATAAAACTGTTTGTGCAGCAGTTGCCGATTCTACGTCATATTCTAATGCCAAACTTGAGCTATTTCGCGACGTCGGGAACGAACTAGCTATAAAAAGTGATTGTGCCACGACACCGTCAAGACCAAGCGCAAAAATGATGAGCAATGCTACGGTTGGCCCTATGACTAGTCGTGTAAAACAGCTAATGAATACCATCTTATTGAACATGGATTTGATTTCAAGCTGTGATAGTTGTGCCCCTAAAGTTATTAATGCTACAGCGATAAAGCCATCTGCCACATGATCTATCGGAATTCTTACAAACTGTGGAATAGCAATATTAAAATAGTTCATTGCCACACCAATAATAAGTGCATGAATAATAGGCATTTTGAGGAAATCTTTCACAATAGACATGCTCGATTTTGTTGAAGAGATTAAATTATACAAGCCATAAGTGTAGGTCGTCATATTTTGAAATATTACAAGAATGACCTGAATTGCTACTCCAATCGGCTGGGTCACAAAAATCATCTGTGCCACTGGAATACCATAGTTACCTGAATTAATTAGGACAACACTATTTTTAAACACTGCCGCCTCTGTTTTTACTAAACCGAGTCCCTTTGCTAGAAAGTGACTAAGCACCATTTGGCTTCCGATAAAGAGTAGGATAAATAACGCAACTTCCCCAAGTACAGACAGCTCTATACTCGTTTCATATAAATTCACAAAAACAGCTGCTGGCATGAAACAATATGTAATAAGTTGGGATAACGCCTTTAAATTAAAGCGAAATTTCTTTTGTAAAACTGCGCCAAGTACTAGAAGCACTAAAATCGGAGCTACAATTTGAAAAAATATCATACCGAGATACACCATAGTGATGTCCCCCTTCCCTCTCCTATAGTAGTGCTGTTTTTATGCTTGGTCAATGTACTTCAAAATCAACTCACCGCTCATATCAAGGCATTTTTTCTGAACACACTGAACTAATACAGTGTCTTTAATAGATGGTAAAAGTTATCTTTCGGAACGTTATAGCGCTTGAAATGAGCGTGATTTCCGCACCAAATTACCAAGTTTCGCGCAAAAAAACCGCACTTCACTTTCAGATTTTCTGAAATAATTAAGGATTCTTAAAAACGAACGATACAGAAAAAGGGACTACATTTCATTTAAGTATAATAAATAGTAAAATATACCCTTCATGTACTAAATTAGAGAAATATATGATATATTATCCATTAAATACGATGATCGGAGTGACTAAAATGAAGAATAAAGTATTAACGACTTTTATGGCAACTGCTATTACAGCAACCCTAGTATCACCAATGTCAACTGCAGATGCCGCTTCAAATGATTCACCTTTAAACCACTCAATTCAAATGGATGGGCAGGTAGCTGCGGCCAAAACAAAGGGGCAAACTGTTACCATTAACAACGTCACTAAAGAGAAAGTACTTACATCCAATGGCCAATTTAAAATTAGTCAGTCGCTGAAACCTCTCTTTAAAACAGCTAATAGCACTGCATTGAAGAATGCCCAAGCTACAATTGTAGTAAAAAATGGCGAAATCACGAGCGTTACAGAGCTAACATTAACTAAAGCTGGCACAAACAATAAAGCGGTATATTTTGATGGTGGTGACGCACAAATTGAAGGAAGCCTAACTGTAAATGCGGATTATGTAAAGGTTCAAAATGTAAACATTAAAGATAAGCTTATTGTAACTAATCTTGTGAAGAAGGCCATTACAATTGATAGCGTTGCTATTGGGGATACAATTACTTTTAAGCCTTTATTGACTAGAAATATTAATTGGTTAAATGTTTCCCTAAAAGATATTAAATCTCCAAACATTAACTTGGAGCGCACTAAAGTAAATGTGACTTCTGACAAAGCTATTTCAAAAATCGATGTAGTTGGTAAAGTTGCAGCATTTGAAGTTACAGCCAATGTTGATAAGCTTACAATCGATGTTGAGAATGATTTTAGCCTTTACGGAGAAGGTAAAATTGAACAAGTGATCGTCAAACACGGGGCAAAGGTGGCATTAGATTCAGGACACCTAATTAACAAGGTGCAGGTGGATGATAAAAAAGCCTCTGTGATATTACCTGTGGTGAATAAAAATGAGCTTAGTAATTTAGTAGCTATACCTCCGTACGTTGCCGTATCCGTTAATGGATATGACGTTTTAACAACTGAAAGATGGACGACGCAGGCTGAACGTACAGCATTCGAATATGCCTTAAGCAGCGCAAGAGCAGTAGCTAATAATTCCAACGCCTCTCAGGAACAAGTAAACAATGCTATTACACAATACAGAATTGCATTAACCGTTTATCAAGCTGTGCAAAAAAATGGAACAAAATATGGTTATAGCGATAAGTCTTCATTACAATCAACGATTAATTCTATTCAGTATGTAACGGTTTCTTGGAACAATGGTAATGATATAGCATCATATGTACCTTGGACGACGCAAAGTGAGAAGGATGCTCTTACCTCTGCCGTTTCATCGGCTCAGTACGTTGTAAATAATAGCTATGCAACGCAGTCTGATATCACCAATGCTATTAGCAATTTAAACTACGCTATCACTGTTTATAAGAGCGCTCAAAAATATGGTACTTATCAATACAATGCCGATCGATCTGACCTTTTATCACTTATTAACTCTGTTCAGTATGTAACCGTTTCTGTGAATGGATCTGAACTATCCTCCAATGTAATTTGGACGACGCAAAGTGAAAAAGACGCTCTAGTTTCTGCTGTTTCATACGCACAAAGTACTGCAAATAATAGCTCTTCGTCTCAATCAGATATTTCGTATGCATATAGTTACTTATATAATGCCATTTCAACATATAGGGGTAATTATAAATCAGGTGCGAATTATGGGAATTACGTTGATAAATCTTGGCTAAAGTCACTCATTAATTCTGTTCAGTACGTAAAAGTTTCTGCGAATGGAGATGGCTCTGATATCCCCTATTATGAAAGGTGGACAACAGCACGAGAAAAACAGGACCTAGAAAAAGCAGTTGATTACGCCCAATCTGTTGTTAATAACTCCTATGCATCTTCGTACGAGGTGACAGATGCTATTAACAGTTTAGACAGGGCCATCAAAATCTATAAAGATGTCCAACGTTCAGGTAAACAATAAAAATTGAAAGGACTTGGCACAATGCCGAGTCCTTTCATGTTGAGGAAAAACAACTATTGTATGAATAAAATTAAGTTGTCCTATTAAATATAATATGGTTCTTCAATCTCATATAAAATCAAATCTCAACCCAAAATATCTACCGGCGAAATCATACTCATTTTTCTCCAGTCTTTATACCATTCTTCAATTTCCTCTCTAGGCTCCATCGCTAATTGCTCCTGCAGCATTTTTTTTAATAGCCAATATTGCTCCTCTACTGCAGCAACGTTGTTCAGTAAATCATAGAGCTTCATCAAGGTGAAATAGCTTTCTTCCTCATCAGGTGAAAATAATTGAACTTTTTCTTGCACCTTCACAGCAGCTTGATAGTCTTTATTTTTTATATAGAACTCACTTAATTGTTGAGCATGGCGCAACCACAATCGTCTTAGTCGCTCTTTTTCACTTTCTGACCATATATAACCGTCATCACCTAAATAATCGCCTGTATAAGCTTGGAATACACACTCATACTCCTCTATCGTTCCCTGATCAAGTGGAGGCAAAGATTTTAATTGAGTTAGCCATTGCTCTACATCAATTACCACATTTTCTAGCAATACTCTATAGCCTGAATTTAGTAATGGACTAGAGATCTTCACACCATCTAGTCCATAATTTTTTAAAGTTTGTCGGACGGTGTAAATAGCTGTATATAGCTGCTTGGAGGCCTTATCTATATCGGATTCTGGCCAAAACAACTCCAAAATGGTGTCTCGATAAATCATTTCATTGCGATGGCTAAGCATATAAGTAAACAATCCTTTTGCTTTCGATGTACGCCATTTCATTAATTGTGTATTACCATCAGGCGTAACTACCTTCAGGCCCCCTAATAGCTGAATCGTTTTTTTCTTAGTTGGAATTGGTGGATTTTTTTCGATAATCCGTTGTAATCGTTCCAATGCTTTATGCAAACGAGGCTTTTGCACAGGCTTTAATAAATAATCTATAGCATGCAAATTGAAAGCATCTATAGCATATTGGTCAAATCCTGTAGTAAAAACAATTTCTACGTTTGGCAATAGTTCTTGAATTTTTTCCCCGAGCGCAAGTCCATCCATATTAGGCATTACTATATCTAAAAATACAACATCAGGTTGTAAACTTTGTATTTGAGCAATCGCTTCTAAAGAATCTGTATAATCTCCAACTATGTCAATTTCCGGGATACTACTTTTTTCAATTAAGGTTTTTAGTCTCATTAATGGCAAATATTCATCATCGACTATTACAATTCTCATAACATCCCCTCCTAAAAAGCTAGTCATATATTAATATCGTTCATTTATATTAATTTTGATAAAAAATGTTACTTTTGAAGGAGTTTTTGAGAATCTGTCGAAAAATATCATCTATGATAAAAACAAAAACTCTTTCAAAAAAAATAAAAATTTTCCTGATTGCTAGTATATTCTTTACCTTGCTTACATTACTGCGATTCGCCTGGATGGATTTCATTAATGTCCCAGAAGGATTAGTTGCGAAACAAGGGACTATCGATTTAAGAGGTATTGAAACTAGTAAAGATTTTCAAAGAAAACTACAGGGTGAATGGGCGTTTTACCCAAATACCCTACTCGTTTCAAAAAACCAAAAACCATCTGAACAGAATGATCATGAAATTTATTCCGCTTTACCAGAATCTTGGGATCAATACTTTAACAACGGAAAAAACATTCATTTTGGTTCTTATCGCTTAACTATTTTGAAAGATCACAAAAAGCCTCAACTATATGGCATTACTATACCCGAAGGACTGTCACCATATGAGCTTTATGTTGATGGACAGCTTATTGGTGGTCTAGGAGACATGACATTAGATAATGAAAAAACTGCCCCCATCGGTAGACCTATCACCTATTATTTTACACTAGATTCCAGTGAGAGTGAGATCATCATACAAGGCTTCCAAACAAATCGCTATGCACAAGGTGGTTTTACAAAAGAAATAATTTTTGGCGATTTACAGTCTATGGAACAATCCAAGTTTTTTTCATTTACAACGCAAATTGTAGTTTGTCTAGTGTTTATAATTTACTTACTTTTCACGATTTTACTTTATGCGATAGGAATTCGAAGTAACTCACTTATTTACTTCACAATGCACATTATTTCGACATGTATAACTATTCTTGCTTCAAGCAATAGAATTTTATATATTTACATGCCCATTAACTGGATTTGGGCGAATAAAATATATTACTTCTTTTATATTAGTACCATGCTATTTCTCTTTTTATTTTTACGCGATCTGGTCAAGGAGTATTCCAAACCCAAAATATTAAATGTTATTCCAATACTATTAGCTGCATACTTACTGTTTATTGTCATAGCTCCTATCGAGTATATTGTTAGTACTAAAATTATTTTCATAATACTCCTTATTGTTTCACCTATTATTATAACCATTTTCATGCTAATTATAGTAATTAAAGGAGACAACGGAGTAACATTTTTATTATTAATGGGTGCTGCGGTTGTAAATAATTCGTTATTTTTCTCATTTGGCCAGAAAAATTACCCATTCGATATATTGATTGCTATCAATGCCTTATCAGCATTTTGGATTACTCGTTATTTCCAAACAACGCAGCAAACTGAAAAGCTTTCCGTGAAGCTGCAAAAAGAGATAAATACAAAGGATGATTTTCTTGCAAATACCTCACATGAGCTTCGCAATCCACTGCACGGCATGATGAGTATTGCACAAACACTCTTAGTGAAGCAGGATCATCAACTCGCTGAAAAAAATAATGACGATTTAAAGCTTTTGCTAACAATCGGTAATCATATGTCCTATATGCTAGATGATTTACTTGATTTAGTAAATTTAAAGGAAAAAACTATTCGTCTTCAGCTAAAGCCGATTAATGCTTATAATCTAGCAAGCGGTGTAAGCAATATATTTCTTTTTATGTTAAAAGGTAAACCTGTAGAGGTAATAATAGACATCCCTAAAGATTTACCACCTGTGTTGGCAGACGAGACTCGGCTTATTCAAATTTTTACGAACTTACTTCATAATGCTATTAAATTTACCGAAAAAGGTTCTATTACTTTCGATGCCGAAGTGGTCGGCAAAAAACTATATATTTCTATTACGGATACAGGGATTGGCATTGAAAAGGACATGCAAGAAAAAATATTTGAGCCCTATGAGCAAGTTGATTCAAGTATGACATCTATCGGTGGTGGACTTGGTCTAGGATTAAGTATCTGCCAAGAACTCGTTACCTTACATGGAGGCACAATGTCGCTGTCATCCACTGTTGGCAAAGGCTCTACGTTTACTTTCTCATTACCGATAGCTAAAGACTTGGCGGTGGATGAAGCCGACTTAAACGCTGAACATGATGCTTCTCTTTCTAAATACGTTTCATTATTAAACAACCTTTCTATGATTGAAGGTGAAATTACTGCAGCTACTGAACAAGGGTCCCTTGTGACAAGTCATTCGCGTGTTTTAATTGTTGATGATGACGCTGTGAACTTACAGGTGCTTGTTAATGTGCTGTCAACGGAGCCATACGAAATTGAAACGGCAATAAGTGGTGCAGAGGCTCTAAAAAAACTACAGGAAAGCAGCTTTGATTTAGTCATTTCTGATATTATGATGCCGTATATGTCAGGCTATGATTTAGCAAAACGGATTCGTGAGCGATTCTCTATTTCCGAGCTACCTATTCTTTTCTTAACAGCTCGTCAGCAAAGAGAGGATATACAGCTTGCTTTTTTAAGTGGTGCAAATGATTATGTAAAGAAACCAGTGGAATATGTGGAGCTTAAATCAAGGGTCCATGCACTCGTTCGTGTTAAGCAATCCAGTGAAGAACGTCTACGCATCGAAGCAGCATGGCTACAAGCTCAGATTCAGCCCCACTTTTTCTTTAACACACTTAACTCTATTATTTCTCTACACGGAGTAGACGATGAGCAAATGGAGGAATTACTGCTTGCTTTTAGTGATTATTTACAGATGAGCTTTGATTTCCAAAATGCTGACTTAGTTGTGCCTCTTAACTATGAATTAAAGCTGGTCCGCTCCTACATAGCCATAGAGCAAATACGCTTTGGCAATAGAGTTCAAGTAGAATGGGACATCCCTGAAATAATAGAGCTATCCGTCCCACCACTGTCGATTCAAACACTGGTTGAAAACGCCATCCAGCATGGGATTTTACCTAAACAACAAGGAGGAACCATCACAATTCGCATTATAGAGGTCGACGAGTACTTTACAATCTCCATTTCCGATAATGGCGTTGGCTTCGATAACACTGACCCTAAAAAGAAAGCAAGTATCGGTCTCGTTAATACTGAACAACGCCTAAAGCAATTATTTGGCGCGCAATTAACGATCGAAAGTGTGATTGGACAAGGCACGACCATCTCTTTCCCAATTCCTAAATAAGGGTAGGATCATCGGGTTCTATCCGTTCTACAAATTAAAAAACAACAGGCTAGATCCCTATAGCCTGTTGTTTCTTTTATATAAGCAATATTGCCTCTGCATAGGTTTTAAAATCACCTAAATGATTCTCAATAATTGCTTGGAGTATATTTAATTCGATTGCTTGATAATCGCGCACAGCAATATTTCGGAACCCAATCATATTTATTAATGTTTTTGCTAATGCATGGTCTATAATGTTATTTTCCTCAAGAAACTTGAATGCTTCTCTACTCGTTTTAGGTAAACCAAGCTTTAAATCACTAACAATATGCATTGCCAAATCAATACTAGCTTCACACGCACGTTGAATATTCAAAACGATACTGTCCTGCTTCGTAAAATCTTGCAAATTTTCAGGATTACCACCATACACCTCGTTGACACGGTTCACACAGCGTTCAATTGTAGCAATCTTATTTAGAATAACATCATTATTCACCATAGACACTACCCCTCTCTTCAATTGCCTTCAGAATTCCCGCACGTTGTTCATTTAACGTCACATACATTGATAGAGCCCTCATTCGTTCTTTAACAAAGGCGTTTTCATCTTGGCAATCAATGACCATACCACTTGAAAAAATTTGTGCTGCAAACACTGTATCAACCGTCTTCATATCGACTAAATCAACATCAATATTACAAGCATGTGCAATTTCTCCGGCTAATAGAAAACGTTCATAACCCGAGAGAGGCTTATTTGCATAATACGCTATATCTAAATCACTATCTTCACGTGCCGAACCCCGCGCATAAGAACCAAAAACAATAACAAAGGCTGGATTAACAGCTGATGCTAGTTTTTCAACAACTACCTTCTGCCAGTTTTGTTGCAAATCAAACACCCCCGCTCCTTCTTAGGATCATTATAACAAAATCTATCCTTTGTATGAGGGTTCTAACCGTTAGTTTCGGGATTCTATCTTGAAGTTTTGCAGTTCTATCCATCATTCTTACGATTCTATCCATCACTTTGCGGGTTCTACCCACCATTCTTGCGATTCTATCCATCTTATCCATCTCTATTGAAAAGCGCGATCTCTTACCCTTCATATTCCCATAAGTACATAAGACACAAATTGTTTTAAAAAAATGTACTACCTATCTACCTATTCACTCAAAATATACATAAAAGAATCCTAATATATGATAAAATTGGTTTATCTTACTCAGCAGAAGTCCCCACCTCAAAAGTTGTGGTATGAATCGGATGTAGTTCCATTTCAATAAGTGCCCAAACACCTGCTGAAAATAGAAGAACTCAGTCTAAGAACGCCACGTCCTGTGGCAACGACTGAGTGACCAACATCATGCTGACGCTACGTTGCACTGCGCTTTCTCACAAAAAACATCATGTTGGCCTAAAGTTTCCGGCGGATGTCACGGATTTTGAAAGGAGTGAATTGTGCGGGCACGATTCAAAATCCGGACTCAATTACGCCAAGGCGAAATTGATCAACATATATTAGGATATTCTCAAGGCAATCAAAGATTTCATCTAGGACAAAAATCCCGATGAATTACTATGACACTTATGAAAAAACCAATTAGGAGGTTTCCCGTATTATGAAAAACAAAAGAAAACTAGCCTTCCTCGCCCTAGTTGCGGCCCCTTCACTAATCTATGCTGCACCTACTATGTCAGCATCGGCTGCTGATATTACAGGACAGGTAAAAACTGCTTACATATACGATAATACTTATTACTACAACTCTAAGGTTTCGAATGTTGTTCGACTTATTTCGAATATTAATGATACAACCGCTTCATTCCAAGCAAATTTAGAGACAGCTAGCAAAGCATACGATGAGTTGACTGCAACGGAACAACAGTACGTGACGAATTATTCAACGCTGTCCAATCATAAACAGACGAAAGTAGCGTATCGTAAGCTTGCTGATCAAATTGAAGAGAAATTGGCATCGGTGGAATCGACTTCCGTTAATTACTACCAAAATGTTATGGAAACGAAAGATTGGTACAATACGTTAAATGCAGCGCAAAAGACCTTTGTAAGTGCGGAATCACAAAGAATATTGACATCCTATATTTCACCAAACACATCTATCGATAAAGTGGTCAATAAAATCCAATTATTAAACTCTTCTCGCATTACCTTTCATCAAGATGTAGCTGATGCTAGAGCTGAGCTTAATGCACTACGCAGACATACAAACGTCTCATTACCTGCTGGTGTCGAAAAGATGTTGTTAGATGCTGAACAGCTTGTTGTAAAGGATAAGGCGGCAGCTAAGGAAGTAGAAAATGCCATTGCCGATTTATCGCCTAAAACGTCCACTGCCCAAGATGTACAGGCAGTGAAAACAGCCTTCGAAGCTTTAACACCTGTGCAACAGCAGCTTGTGCCAAACGTTTGGACTTTAGTAGACTTTGTAAATGGAAAATATGATCTACCGACTAAAGGAAACGGGACTAAAACTCCAGTTTTATCGGATACGACAGCCGTACCTGGTAAGATCACTGCTATGACTAGAAACAAAAATACCTATACAGCAAAAATAAACGTTGCAGACTCAGAAAATAGTACAGAGCGCTTCGTTTTAACAACAAAATCCAATATGACTGTTATTATTCCACCACTAGGAACTCTTCTTAATGAGGATACTGGTGTTATGGAAATTCAAATTACACGAAATTTGAATCGTATCACATTCCAGGCAACATTAAATAAAAAACCAGTTGAATTCGAGGCGGATATGGAAATCATTATCAATAGCCTATCACCGAATGCCTCCATCGTTCGTACCTATGACTTTGGCGAACAAGAACCTGCTGATTACACAGTAGAAGGAAATCGTCATTTCATTCAAACAAAGACATCTGGTTCATTCCAAATTGTTAGATAGTAATCCACTAATGATCTTCAGTAAAAAAATCATAGCCCTCTGCCAATTTTATTACTTGCGGAGGGTTATGATTTTTTCTGCTCTGCTTTTGCTTCTTCACAGTCAACCTCTTCTTTCAAAAATTCAATGGGCACCTGTAACGAAATCCCTCTTATATTAATACATCATAAAGAGGACCTTTTCATATCATTACACCAACAACTTTGCTCTACTTGGTATTTCAAACAGCCCCCTTTATCAACATTTCTTGGTCCAACAACTGATTAGGCAATGCGCTTTCATTCCCTTCATAAGAACGCTCTTTTATCGCGTTCTTTCAAAAAAAAATCAGAAAACTATTGACAATTGTCATAAAACGGGGATAATCATTAATAAAGTTTCCTTAGAGAAACAATATGAAGTTCGGGAAATATTATTATAGAGAGGAATAAAAAATGCGTATGGAAAAAACATTGAAACCACTTTCTGAATGCTCATTTGGAGATTGCTTTTTAATAAAAGAAATTAATATTAAGGGTCCTCTTAGAAGAAGATTATTAGATTTAGGCTTTGTGAAAGAAGCAGAAATCTCTGTTCTTCGTAAAAGTCCTTTAGGCGACCCTGTTGCTTATCGCGTAAGTAATACGACGATTGCATTACGTAATGATGAAAGCTCTATGATTTTAGGCGAAATTGTTAGGGGGAATACAAAATGAGCGTAAATAGAATAGCTTTAGCAGGAAATCCAAATACTGGTAAAAGTACATTGTTTAATACATTAACAGGATTGAAGCAACATACTGGGAACTGGCCAGGGAAAACGGTTGTTCATGCAGAAGGATCTTTTGAACACAAAGGACAGCAATATGTACTCGTGGATTTACCCGGGACCTATTCTCTATTTTCCAATTCAGCAGATGAAGAAGTAGCAAGAGACCATATTGTTTTTGACCAACCGGATGCAACGATTGTTGTGCTTGATGCAACATCATTAGAGAGAAATTTAAATCTTGCGCTCCAAGTTTTAGAAATGACTGATAATGTCATCATTTGTATCAATTTAATTGATGAAGCGGAGAAAAAAGGTATCCGAATTGATGAAAAGAGATTAGCTCGTGAACTAGGAGTCCCAGTTGTAAAAATATCGGCAAGAAATAAAAAAGGCATTAATCGATTGCTGGATACATTAAATCAACTGGTGAATGGGACAATTGTGACAACTCCGTATCGCATGAAATACTCGAAAGATATAGAGGAAGCCATTACAAAGATAGAATCGAAATTAGAAGGTTATTTTGATGAAAAATATCCATCGAGATGGGTTGCCCTTCGCTTACTTGATGGTGATGAGGAATTGATCTTAAAACTGCAAAATCATAAGAATAATAAACAGCACGAGGTGAGAACGAATGGAGTCCCAGTCAGTGTTAAATCATAATTCACTTAAGGGTATTTTAGCTGAAGTGAACGAGGTTTCGAATGAGGATATTCGAGATGAAATCGTTAGTGATATTTATACTAAAAGCAAATCTTTATGTAAAAAAGTAGTATCGCAGCAACCTGCAATGTACAGATCTGATAAATTAGATGAAATTTTCACATCCCGCATTTGGGGATTCCCTATTATGCTTATCTTACTTGGGACTGTCTTTTACATTACTATTGCTGGCGCAAACGTACCATCAGATATGTTAGCAAACTTATTCGGCTATCTAGAAGGTAAGCTAAGCATTCTTTTTGAAGCAATGCACGCACCAGAATGGCTACACGGTATTTTAATTCTTGGGCTATTTAGAGGTACCGGTTGGGTTATTAGTGTTATGCTACCTCCAATGGCTATATTCTTCCCTATGTTTGCCCTATTAGAAAACTACGGTTATCTACCACGTGTAGCATTTAATATGGACCGTTTATTTAAACGAGCAGGTGGACACGGAAAACAATCATTAACAATGGCAATGGGCTTTGGCTGTAATGCTGCTGCTATTCTGTCAACGAGAATTATAGAATCCCCTCGTGAACGAATGTTAGCCATTTTAACGAACAATTTTGTTCCTTGTAATGGGAGATGGCCAACACTTATTTTATTAGCATCCTTATTTATGGTAACTGGTTTTTCAGGTGCAACAAGTACACTTGTAACATCGGCCATTTTAATAGGATTTGTTATGTTGGGCGTCGTTGTAACATTATCTGTTTCATGGGTCCTTTCTAAAACAGCTTTAAAGGGTGTACCAACCCATTACACATTAGAGCTTCCACCATTCCGAAAACCAAAGTTCTGGGATACAATTTTAAGAGCAAGTATTGATAAAGCATGGAATGTATTAAAAAGAGCGGTTATCGTTGCAGCGCCTGCCTCTATTTTGACTTGGGTATTCGCCAATATTTACGTTGGTGATACGAGTATTCTAATGCATTTTGTTAACTTTTTAGAGCCGTTTGGTCACGCTCTTGGTATGGATGGTTTTATTATGGCTGCATTTATTCTTGGGCTGCCAGCCAATGAAATTGTTATCCCTATCCTAATTATGGCGTATTTATCGCAAGGAGCTATGCTAGAAATCGAGGATTTATCGAAGCTAAAACAAGTGTTTATCGACCAAGGCTGGACTTGGCTAACAGCTTTAAATATGATGTTATTCTCACTGCTACACTTCCCTTGTGGAACGACTTTAGTCAATATTTATAAAGAAACAAAAAGTGCAAAGTGGACATTTATGTCGTTTTTAATTCCAACGGTTATTGCCATTGGCGTAACATGGCTAACAGCAACAATTGCTCGAGCGTTTGGTTGGGTGTGATGATGGATGGTCTTAAACCAAATATCCCTTATTTGGTATCACATACGTATTTACACCACATAAGGGCTTAATTTTTCATAAAACGATAGAGCAAGAAACTATAAATGGAAAGGCTATTCCCATAATAAACACCTTAAATTGATTTACTCAATTTAAGGTGTTTTTATAATCTAGGACGCTACATTCGACTAAGGTTTCTTAATATTTCTCTAGGATTAATTCCAAATCTCTCTTTAAAAATCTCCGCAAAATAGCTAGGATTAGAATATCCCACTGCATTCGCAATGTCTGTTACATTCATAGTTCCCTCTTGTAATAAAAGAAATGCCTTCTCTAACCTTTTTTCTCGTAAATATCCAAACACTGTTTTTCCGAACATCTCTTTAAATCCCTTTTTTAATTTGTAATCGTTTAAACCAACTAAACGTGATAGTTCAATAAGTGTAGGAGGATTAGACATACGCTCTGTAATAATTGATTGAGCTTGCTGTATTTTGGTTCTATCACTTTTTGAAAACATAACAGGGCTAAGAGAATTATCAACTAGTTGAGAACGAAATGTCATTGATAATAGCTGTAATGCTCGACATTCTAGCTCTAAATTGGTCATGTTCTTACCTGCTATAGCATCTAACATTTGCTGAACAATAATTAAGGAAGATGCGTTAATTCTCTCTTGAAAGAGTCTATATCGTTTCCCACCAAGAATTTTAGAGAAATTTTGGGATTCCTCACTAGTTTTACTAGTTTCACTCATAAAATGATTAAAAGTTGAAACCGGAATACCAATTCCAACCATTTGATAGGATTGGTTTTTATGAAACATAAAATTTGCCCCCACCTGCTCTATAAATTGAAGCGAGCATGTTCCTGAAGAAATTTCATATTCTGAGCCTGAGATGTAAACACCTCTATTACCTTGTAAGCAAAGACTAAGCTCAACCATAGGCTGTTTTGTAACTATTTGCATTTGGTGCTCTCGATAAAATGAGTAATCAGATATAACCACTTCTAAATCTCGACGGGGAATAAAACGATGTATAGCTCCTTCCTGCATATTTGGTTGGAATACAAACGGGCATTCATGTACCTTTGATATTTCCAATGCATGAAAAAATTCATTAAAATTATCATGGAAATTAGTATTCAACGTGTTCATCACCACCCTTCAGTTTATTGAGAATGATTATCAATTATAACCAAAGTATAGCAAATGAACTGCGATTTAGCTATTCTTCTTTAGTTGTAAGTGCCATTGATAGCAGTAAACACAAAAAGAAGATAGTAGCTCCAAAACCATAAGCAGTAACATATCCCCCAGCATATTCTATAAGCCATCCTGCAAGTCCAGGCCCAATCATTTGACCGATAGCATAAAAGATAGAAATAAAGCCAATCGCTGATGCCACATATTTTGCCGATACCTCCTGGCTTGCCTTCATTTGAATGAGCACAAGGACACCTCCAAGCGACGAGCCCCATATAATAGCAGACACGATAAATCCAACTACATTAGGAAATAGCATTGGAAAAACATCTCCAACAATTGATAAAAGCAACGCTGCCATTAATGCTTTTTTTACGCCTATCTTATCCGCTAGCATTCCCCATAATGGCGCACCACCAATAGAAACGATCCCTGCAACAGCATAAATTGAGCCTGCCACTGCATTAGAAAGCCCGATGTCTCTCATATAGCTTGTTTGATATAAATTCGGAATAAGATAAACAAGTCCAACGGCAAAATAAATTCCAGCTATGAGGTATAGCTCTTTACTTCTCCAGACTTTAGTTTTTTCTTGTACAGAACTCTTTTCTGCCGAGTGTGGTGCCTTTATCACAAAAAATGCCACTAATACGACTATGATTGTGATTATTTCAAATACTAACCACACTCCTCGCCAGCCAAGCTCAGGAAAATGCTGAAGCATAAAGGGCACGATTAATCCAGACAATAACATCCCTACTCCCGCACCACTCATTAGTAACCCCATCACTGTCCCTCTCTTCTTTGGGAATGAGATAACTGCTATTGATAGTAGTGGTGTATAGACGAGAGCACTACCAGCACCAGCTAAAAATAAAGCTATAGCAGCCCACCAAAAGTTCGGGCTAAAAATAAGACCTCCTAAACCCGCAATAACTAAGCCTCCACCTACCAACAGCACGTTTTTCGCCCCAATACGCATCGTCAGCATTCCAGACAGACCTACCGTAAGTAAATAACCTAAAAAGAGCATCGTACCTAATAAACCTGACTGTGATGTAGTTAATAACAGCCCTTCCTGCATAAAAGGTAATACAATTCCGTAAGCCATACGGGCAAATCCCGTAGTTGTAACGATTAATAGCATTCCAGTCATAACAAATGCCCAAAAATTTTTCATTTTTATTCCCCTTTCATTAATGAATGCCTATGACTCTTAAATTAAAGAAACTATTTAATATGTTTATCTAAGATCTCCTTTTTGATAATTTTTCTCACTTAGAAATATAGTTATCTTAATTTTTTTAGTCCTACTTCTCTACCAATAGACGGATAATAATGCGGTATAACGGATTTTATTTTCTTCTAAACATAAAAAGAGACATCTCAATTGATTTTGAGACGTCTCTTTTGGGTACTGTATGTTTTATTAGTAATTCTATAAATTATTCGGCCAGCTCTTTATTGAAAAAATGGCAAGCTGAGCAGGCACTCCAAAATTAAAGAACATTAACTTTTGATGATGGCTTACTATGAAGTCTTACTTCTCACATCTGGATTGATGATAGAATTCGTTTTATTTAATCAATATTAGTGATTCAATAAATTAGCTGTACATTATTTGCTTTCAGTCTCTCTATCCATTCAGCGGATGGTTTTTTATCTGTTACAAGAACATCGATATCACTAAAATCAAATAGCTTTAAAAATGCTGCTTTATCAAATTTAGTGTGATTTACTAGTAAGAGATTGACCTTAGAATTTTTAAGCATTATTTTTTTAAATTCCGCTTCTGGCTGACAAAGCCCTATTTTGAACAAGGTGGAGATATGATTGATACTTGGATGAACCTAACCCCTATGGGCAGACCTGGGACACCAGATGAATTAGGTGGAATAGCGTTATACCTAGCTTCAGAGGCTTCTTCTTTTGTTACAGGAGGCGTGTTTACTGTGGATGGTGGGTATACTGCGTTGTAGTTGTTAATATTTGATGAAAAAAAGCTAGGGAATTCAACATAAGAATTCTCTAGCTTTGCTTCTTTTTTATGGTTTAGGTGAATACTGAATTTCCACATATTGTTGTGGGGTATGGCCTGTACCATTTGTCTCTTTTTGATAAGCCCAAACAATATTTCCATATTGATCTTTTGTGAATAAGAATACTCTTTGACCCGTTTTAAACACATTCTTAATCCCTGGATCAGTTGATGGATTAGCTACAAGAGGTAAAATTGCACTACCATCTGCTGCTTTTTTTACTGATCCTTTACCAAATGATAATATTCCATTATCGGCTGGTTTATTATTTTTAACACTATCTAATATTAATTGTGGGTCTAATGTTGTTTTATTCGCAGCAGTAACCGCATAGAAGTATTCTTGGTTTAATTCAAGCAGTGTTAGAATGTTTACAGAAACATCCATTGTTGTTGAATTATATTCTGCTGGTACGCCGCCAATATTTCCTGTTAAGTTAGCATAACTCATCGTGTTATATGCATCTTTACCTTGATATACATACTTACCGAAGTCAGCTATATCAAACTTATTACCTTTATCATTGAAAATGAAATCACGTGCTTCATCTTTCATCTTAACGGTAAATGTTTTATCCGCCGTACCTGAGGCAGTTGGTTTAATAATTAACTGACTTTCCTCTGTTGTTGCTGTACCCTGTGTATACTTAACAAATTGATATTGTGAGGTAATATCTTTGTTATCTTCGTCTGTAATTGTTAATAAACTTAGATCTTTAATTGAAGAATCGCCATTTTCATCACGCATGATGGCTTCACTGAATGTAATCGTAAACGTATCATCTGGATTACGATATACAATATTACGTTTCTTTTCTTTATCAACTGTCATTTCGAAACGTGGTGGTGTGCCATCGGAATAGAAGTCTTGTTTCATCCAACCAGCATTTGTTTCATCGTGATTGTCTCCGTCTTCATTGGCTTTATACACAGTAAAGTTACCATACGTATCCTGTGCACCTAAATAAACAACATATTCGGTATGTGGTGTTAAAGTAACTCCTGGCATATCTAAAGTTCCAGACGCACCTTTTCCACTTTTTGTGACTGAAGGACTTGATTTCAGTTTGTCTTCTAATGTTTTTCTTTCTGCTGCCGTGTTAATAGTTAACTTTGCATCTGGATTATCTGTTCCATCAGCGTTTTTCTTTGGTACGAACCAGTAATGAAGCTTTGTTGTCTCATCTGTACTGAAACTTACAGTGGCTTTCGTATCATCATAACCTTTAGTAGTACCAGACTTCACTGCTATCTCGGTAACTAATGGTGCTCTTGAGTCCCCAAATATTTCTTTAGAAGTTATTTTAGAAAGTTCGCCGCCACGGTCTTTTAATATCATATGAACCGAATAGCTTATAAATGGATTTAGTTTATCTTTATCAATAACAATCGGGAATTTCTTTGTATCAGCTTCTAAGTCGGCCGGACCAGAACCAATTTCAATATATATATCTTTTCCACCTATTTGGAAGTACCCTGATTTTAATGATGATTCATTCGCAAATTCATTATAGAAATCTCTCTCCGTGATACCTTTATCTTTTAAATATTGCTCAAATGTTTTTGTTTCTCCATTGTCTTCGACTGTATCAGGTAACACCATGTAATAATACGTCCCTGCTTTATTTGGCTTAAATTCTACCTCAGCTCGTTTATATTTTTCATCTTGATCTGGCTTCCCAATAACGTTTAATTCTAGAATCTTTGGTGGAACATAATTTTCATGCACATATTCTGCAAAGTTCCGAACAGTTTTACCAGGTTCAACAGTATTGGCATTTTCAAATTCATTGTCTGCTAAATCCTTAACACCAGGTAATACTGTTACACGTAATGTATCTCCATAAACAAAACCTGTTTCTGATGGAATGGTTAATAATACTTTTTTATCGCCTTCTTTATATTCTACAGCAGAAGGTTTAATTTTTTTCTGTCCTGTCATATTGACGATAACTGTTCCTGATAAATCGTAGTTATTTACATTTCGTGCGCTTTCAGGGTCTAATGCTTCATTTAAATAAATGTAGAATTGATTTTCCTTTCCAGCGGCAGGTTCAAGCTTTGTCTTTTCAACGTATGGATTGATATTATCAAGTTCCCCCGTTTTAAATTCCTTCACTGCAGCAGGATCTTTTGAATAGTTGCCTGAATCATCCTTCATCACTACATAAAGTTGATACTCTGTTTCAGCTTCTAAGCCTGTTAGAATTTCAGTAATTCCAAGTTTCCCTGCGACTGCCTTGCCCTTACCTGTTGGTTTAGCAACAATATCTGCTGTTGTTGGATCAGCTGCAGTTGTCTTTTTACGTACATAGTAGTAATAGTCTCCTGGTTCACTCGCTGTAAATGTAAACTCTGCACGTTTACCACCATGTAAAGGTGTAACTGTTAAAGATTTAACAACTGGCGGTGTTCCATCTTTCATTTGGAATGATTGTGATTTAATATCCGAAACATTTTTCGCCCCGTCAACAACCATCACATAAACGACATACTCTTTTTTCTCACCTAAATTAGTGATTTTAATAGTGTTTTTGCCATTCACCGCTGCGCCTGTTCCATTTGCCGCATTGTCAGTAGAAATACGATTCACCATTTCTTTTTTCGTTGGTGCTTCAGCGCCTTTTTCACGAACAATATAGTAGTAAGTTCCAACTTTATCTGAAGTGAAGTCTACCTGAACATCACTACCATTTAGAACTGTTACATTCGTAATGTCGATTAAAGGTTTTGTTTTATCAGCTGGTTTTTGATTATCGATATCGTCTTTATCGACTGGTTTACCGTCTTCATCTACAATATTGCCAATATTATCTTTATCCTCTAAGAAGTCGTCGAAGATATTATTCGGTCCCTCGCCCTTCGGTATAATCACTTTGTCAACATACGTGTAATCTCCAATATCAACCCAACCGTATACATTATCAACATACAGAACACCTACACGACCATCTAGATATAGCTCTAAATCTGTATAGCTATTGTAGTTAATCCAGTCGATATTGCCATCGCCGTAAATTGTCAGCTTTGTTTCTGTATCAAGATTCAGTGTGCCGATATTACCTTGAATCTCAAATTCACGGACATTCCCGATGATGTCTACACGTGGTAGCTTCATATTTGTTTCGATTTTTGTACCACTTTGAGAGACAACTAGGCGTGATACAGTGCTGTTATAAAATTCAATATGTTTTTCAACATTTTTCATCGTCACTTTATCTTTAGACCAGTTCACAAATGGTTTGTTTTTATCAGGATTCTTGTCGGAATTCTGATCTGTCCAATTTTGAAGATCTGTTGTCGGACCGTTATTGGATGATGACGAGCCTTCATCAGTTGGATTATCTGGATTAGACCAATTGATAAATGCCGTATTTGTGCTTGCTATAGGGCCAAGCGATAATGGCTTATAGTAGGAAACGCCTAATTGTAAAGGTGGACGTACTGTTTCATTAACAAGCATTGTGCCAGTTAATGTAACATTTGAAAATTCAATATAGTTCCCATTGACAACGATTGTCGCACCAAAGGACCCATGATTACCATCAAACTCTAGAAATCTTGAGCTTGTCCCGCTAGCGTTCAACGTTAGCTTCGAAACAGAGCGAATGGTTTTGCCTGAAAGATCCCCTTCAATAAGTGCACCTTTTAATACCGCGGCATTATCTTCGCTAAAAATATGCGAGAGACTTTTCGGTACTGAGTAAGGCTCACCATTTATGTAGACATAATCGTCTTCAACACCTGTAATTTTGAAAGATGTGGCATTGCCCTTTTTCTCTTGTGAACGCACAATAAAGGATGCAATTTGTCCACGTGTTACCGCATTATATGGTGAGAAAGTGACAGGTGTTGTCCCTTCTGTAATCTTTAAATCTACTAAAGTTTGAATATAAATAGCGTTGCTTGTTTGGCTAGTTACATCTGTGAAACTATGGTTGTAATTAGATGCTACTTCAAACTTAAAGCCAAGCACTAAAATTTTCGCTAATTGCCCACGCGTAATTACTTCATTAGGCATAAATGTACCATTTGAATACCCACCCATGATTCCTGCATTTTGTAATGCGGCTATATACTTGTAGTATTCACTGCTTTTTGGGACATCTTTAAAGTATGGATCTTGTACATTTTTTAAATCTAAGTTTAAAACAGTTGCCAGCATTTTTGCTGCTTGACCACGTGTTACATTTTGATCTGGCCGAAAGGTTTTATCTGCATACCCACTAATCGCACCTTGTGAGTATAATTTTAAAATATTGTCGTAATGGCTTGAATATTGGTCAATATCCGTGAATGGTGAATTAGCCGCAGCAGCTGCTTTTTGTGGTGGTGGCACTACAACAGCAATCCCACTAGTAGCAAACACAGTTGCTATAAGTGCTTTATTCACTTTTTGGACTTTTGTTTTATCCATTCCACTCTTCCTTTCATCTATGTATTTGATACGTTCAAAATATCATTTTCATCATACCCTTTATATCGACAGGTATATAGTGAACCTTCATAGATAATTCTAAAATTCTGGAAGAAAATCGTTAACAAAAATCGGTAATAAAAAGTTTGTTATCAAAGTTAGGAGTGAAGACTAGGCGACTCATTGGGGATATTAGACCCTGGAGCGCAGCGGATGTTTTCTGTGCGAAAGCGAAGCGACAGCAACAACGAAGCGACTCGGTCGGAACGTTATTGTGATGAATTCATTTTTATATGTATACTTTGAAGATTTATCGGAACAAAATATCATTTTATCGGAACAATTTTGGCTTTTATCGGAACAATTTCAGTTTTTATCCCCATATAAAAAAGCCAAGGAGCATCGGTGCTTACTTGGCCTTAACGATATATAGGCGTACATCTAGTCGTACTTGCGATGTCATAAGGGAAAGGGGGATAACCTTACATCTTGTCAAGTCGATCGAGAGATGTGTCCCGAGTTTACGTATCATTTGAACAGGAAATACAAGTCATATGGGGAATGACTTAAACGTAGCTTGCCCAAATGATCGTTCCATTAATCATGTACCCCAAAAATTAGAAATGTATGCTTATTTTAAAATATTTTTTAATTTATTTTCTTGCTCTGCTACCATGACTCGATTCCGTCCAGCTTGTTTTGCAAGATACAGCGCATCATCCGCTGCTTCAATTAACTTTTCTGTCGTGTCAGCCATTTGTGGATACACTGCAACTCCTGCTGATAATGTAACTGGGCGACCACAAGGACTTGTAGTATGTGCCAACATATCGCGGAGTTGTTCAGCCACCTGTGCCGCTTCCTCAGCAGTAGTGGTTGGCAATAACATCACAAATTCCTCACCACCGTATCGACAGCAAACATCTCCCTCACGAGCGACTGCTTTCATATTTTGAGCTAAAAATTGTAATACCTTATCACCTACTGCATGCCCATACGTATCATTGACACTTTTAAAATGGTCTAAATCAAGTAAAATTAGGGCATGTGGCAAATCGTTCTCAAGCCACTCAGCTAGCATCGCATCCATTGTGCGACGATTAGTTACACCCGTTAACGGATCTGTTGTAGATTGATCTTTAAAATAGGACACCTGGCCCTGTAAAAATGTTAAACTCCGAATGAGTGCACTTTTTAGATAGTGCGCTTCAAAATACCAACTACGTACAGATTTCAAGCCTTCTACATTTTTCGATTCCATGCTCTCCTCTGTTAAAGTAGCTAATTGCTGTAAGGGATTAGCTATACGTGCTGCCATCCAAAGGACAATAAAAACCGAAATTAGCATAAGCGGAATGGATTTTATAGCTACATCCTGTACTCTATCAAATGAAGGAGCCAATGCTACCTTTAACGGTCTTTGAGCAACTACTCCCCAGCTTGCTAAAGGTACAGCGCTATAACCCGCAAGCATTTCAACTCCTTTAGTATTCTTTACTTGCTGAGCCCCGCTTTTTCCAGAAACCACTGCTTGAACAACTTCATTATCAATAACGCTATCATTGATCCGACTTGGGTCCTGATGATAGATAACGCGCCCATCTGAATCAACTACGTACACATATGAACCATCATGATAATAATGCTCTCCGAGTAATTCATTAAAAACATTTCGTTCCTTTAAATAAATTGTCCCAGCTACCATTCCTAAATATTCATTTGTCCCTGAAAATATAGGATACGATATAAAAATAAGGAGACGCCCTGTAATTCCCTTATAAGGCTTTGAGACAAGAGGTTCCCTTTTAGATAAAGCCTCTTTCGCTCCAACTGAAGTTAATACTTTACCTTGAACCTCCTCAGATGGTGGTGAAATAGATAATACATGACCTTCTGCATTTGTAATAAGTACAGAGTTAAACATGTTATTTTGCTTTTTCAAACGCTCAGTTTCCTGAATCAATGCATTTTCATCATACATTTTCGTCTTTATCGTACTGGCACTATATCCTAAAGTCTGAAAAGCTTCTTCAAGATAGGAACTTGCGGTTGTTGCTAATTTTTGTGCATATACTCGATTCGTTTCAAGCGTATTTTCTTTAATCGAGTCAACATTCATACGGTAACCATTCCAAATACTACCGATTCCTGTTAAGAAAAAAGCAGCCATGGCAACACCCATGATTAAATACTTTAACTTTATTTGATTTGGCTTCATTTTCTATCTTTTACCCCTAGTTTATAATTTCCTCTATTATTCTATTAAAACACAAAAAAATTCCTTATTAAGAAAATTTCTTTTAATGAGAGAAAAGTATTTGTAAAAATAGTACTTTCATGGCCCTCTTATAACAAAAGCAATATAGTAGACTCAGCATAAAAATTCGAGAGAAAAATTTACCTTGTATATAAGTTGATTGGAGTGTCGGCTGGGCGACTCCTTGGGGATCAGCAAATTGAGGAACGAAGGCTAAAACCATCACGTTCTGTGATAACGCCTTCGTGACCAACATCGGTGCTGTTGCTGTCGCTTCGTTGCACTACGCTTTCGCACAGAACGAAACCCTTTTGCTGCCGCTACGTTAGCACTACGCTTTCGCGCAAAAAACATCTGTTGGCCCAAGCGGCTCATCGGACGCCCTCAGCAACAATTTTTTTATCTGTGCGAAAGCGTAGCGACAGCAACAACAAATGTTTTATCTGCGCGAAAGCGAAGCGTCAGCGGCAAAGCGCCCAACCGGAACGGAAATCAACCCACGTTTAGATGGCAAGCCATATAGTAGGGAAAGTTCCAGGATTTTAGCATCGTTAACGAGACAAAAATATAGTATTTTATATCTATAGAACTTTTATTATTTTGATAGATTTTTATTATAAATTTATTATTAGAAGAGGGTTTAAATATGTTGTTACGTAAAGTAGCTCCAATAATGGTTGGTTTTAGTATGGCTCTATGGACGAATACTGCTCTCCATTCAAATAAGTCAGCTCGTACAAAAATAACAAATACACAAAAAACTTTGTCACTATCCAGCTTTCAAAGTGAATATAAAATGAAATGGCACCGAGTAGAGATGGACTACTCCCAATTTTCCCTCGTAGGAAGGCATAATTCCAACGAGGTCGGAGGTTATGAAACACGCACTGGGCATAGCGTATTTGGTATTCCTATCGGTGCTACTCGAATAGATGTGAATAGAAAATACGGTGTTCCACTTAGAGCTATTCACTATCAAAATACAGGCTATTTGCTCGATTACAATGATTGCGACGGTAATACTACACACGGGACCTATTTGATAGCTGATCACTATGTTACTTTTTTCTATGATTTACACAAAAACAATATTGTTCGTTCTATTATTTGGATTAATGCCAAAACTGAATTAAGTAAACGTGGTTATTATGGTAAGCCTTCCAATGAACTACGAACAGGACTTGAAGATTTAATGGTTGATCTTATTAACCATGAGCGGATTACAGAAGGATTGCAACCACTCATTTATGATAAAAGATGTAACCCTATTGCTCGGCAGCATAGTAGCAATATGATTACACACCAATTTTTTAGTCATGAAGATCATAAGGGTAATCATTCCAATGACCGCCTCACTGCTGGTAGAGTTAATCACTATTGGTATGGCGAAAATATAGCACAAGGTCAAACCAATAGTATATTTGCCCACGAAGCATTGATGAATTCAAAAGGACATCGTATAAATATTTTAAGAAAAGAATTTACACATATTTTTGTCGGTGTCTGCTTTAAGGATAACGGTGCACCCTATTATACAGTTAACTTTTATTCGAAGTAATTTGAATGATTGAAGTTGATTGACGATAACCAATATACACAAAAATCTCTATGCAGAAATCTATTGCATAGAGATTTTTTTAACTTTATCACAGTCTGAAATTTGATAAAGAATTTCCATTCTCTCCAATTCCAAAAAATGAGAGTGAAATTTATTAAAACGTATATTTTATTAATTGATTGGTTTGGACCAATCGGAACGAAAACGCCCCCTTATTATGGAGATATCCATACATTCTGAATTTTTTTACTTTTATTGTTATTCTGACATATAATTTTTCAACTAAATATTTTATAATAAAATTTAACATAGTCAAGCCATCAATTCTTCTGTTATAATACTGATAATTTATCACCACCCTGTATTAATACAGTGGTGATACATGCTTTTCACAAAATGGGGATTATGAGAAAAGCGCTACAATGCATTCTTGAATACAATGTAGCCTACACAAAAAGGGGTTGGGAGATTTGGGTATTTTAAAGGGGTTAAAAATTCTCGATTTTTCTGCATTACTACCGGGACCAATGGCGACAATGATATTTGCTGATCTTGGTGCCGAAGTTATTCACGTTGAATCATCAAAGCGCGTAGATTTAACACGTATTATGCCTCCTTACGACGATGATCATGAGGCGTATATTCATCAACATTTGAATCGTTCTAAAAAGTCATTAACATTAAATTTAAAATCGCCTGAAGCTATAGAAATTGTTAAGTCACTCGTGAAAGAGTACGACATAATTATCGAAGGATTTCGGCCTGGTGTCATGCAACGACTTGGCATCGGCTATGAAGCTCTAAAAGAAGTAAATCCTAAGGTTATTTATTGTGCTATTACAGGCTATGGACAAACTGGACCATATAGCAATCGGCCGGGACATGACAATAACTATTTATCATTAGCAGGCATACTTGATTATTCACGTCATAAAGATAAAAAACCTGTCTCAATGGGTATTCAGCTTGCTGATATGGCTGGGGGCACGATGCATTCAGCAATCGGAGTACTCGCTGCTGCTTTACATCGTGAAAAAACAGGTGAAGGACAATATATTGATATAAGCATGACCGATGCTGTATTTTCACTCAATGCTATGTATGGATCTGCCTATATTGGCGGTGGTCGTGTACCTCAGCCTGAGCAAGAAATTTTAAATGGTGGTAGCTACTATGACTTTTACAAAACAAAGGACGGCCGATTTTTCTCGGTAGGAAGTCTTGAGCCTCAATTCCGCAGATTACTCTGTGAAGCGCTTGATATTCCTGAGCTCATTGATAATACTTTTAATGATTCATACTACACACAAATTCGTTTTAAAGAAGCTGTCCATGATGCATTTTTATCGAAGACTTACGAAGAATGGCTTGAAGTATTTAACGAGGATTTCGAGGGATGTGTCGAACCAGTATTAACTTTCCCAGAAGCATGCGAGCATCCTCAGCTTAGGGCTCGTGATATGATTGTTGATATTCCCAAAAGCGACGGTACTACGCAAAAACAAATTGCATCTGCTTTTAAGTTTGACGGTGTTAAGCCTCAGTACAAGCATGTCGGTGCCAAGCTTGGAGAACATAATGAAGAAGTGTTGTCTTCACTCGGCTATAGTGTCGAGCAAATTGCTGACTTAAAGGACAAAGGGGTTTTAGAATAATATCGTAGGCCAACTACACGAAATAAAAAAGGTGTCTAATGTTATAAAAAAACACATTAGACACTTTTTTTATTTCTAATCAATTATGCCTCGGCAAGATGTTGGTCACTCCGTCGTGTGCTGTTGTTGTTGTTGCTGTCGCTTCGCTTTCGCACAGATACAACCATGTTGCTACTGCTTTCGCACAGATAAATTGCCACAGGACGTGGCGTTCTTAGACTGAGTTCCTCTATTTTAGCGGATGTTTTTTGTGCCGAAAGCGTAGCGACAGGTACGGATGTTTGTACACCCGCTGGAGTAAGTTAAACATATGCACTTATAAAGACTCGTAGCTTTTCAAAATGGTCATCAATAAGTAAATATTTTTTATAAATTTCCATTAATTTTTCAAACAGCTCATACTGTTCCGTCACAAATAAAACTTTTAAAATATTGAGCATATGCAAGGATGCGCTCTGTGCTACCAAATAGCAAGGCGTTTCTAGCTGACGATAATGTCGGCGCCATTCTTCCACAGACAAGCCAATATGCTGTAATGAGTTATTCACATGGAGAGCAATATCCTGCTGAACTGATGCCTCAATCGCAATAAATTGCTCATTACTATAGTTCCCCTGTACTAAAGAGGCATGTATTTTTTTATTGGATGCTAGTACATGTTCCTTTAAAAGCAGGAGCCCTTCTTGATAACGCCCCATTTTTACATAATGATCAAGCAATACTGCATACAAGTTTTCTAAAAAATTAAGTTCATAATTTTTAATAATGGCCGGAGGTGTTGGCTTACGATTCGGCAATAAGTCCTTATACTCCAACAAAATCTCTATCGCGTAATTATTAAGTCGTTCATCTTCTAATAAATACTCTCCGTAGTGAATAACAGTTTCAGGATTCTGCTCCTGATGTGCTATATGAAACAGAAGATAGGCAATGAGAACTTTTTCTTTCTCTGTCAGTGCATACATTGAATAACGCCAATCCGCTTCAAAGGAAGTAATTAGCGCTTTAACACAACGATAATCCCCTTGCGATAAACGATAGTACGTTACAATTTGGTAAAGATGTAACTGTTTTTTAGCCAAGCAAGTAGAATTACTGTTATCCACATAAGTTATACACTTATCAAGAGTTTCTCTGTAATTATTCACAAAGTTATCCACATGTACACAGGTTTTTCTTGTGGATTGCTCAATATGCCCCATCATTTCATGGATAAATGTGAATTGTTCTAATGGTTTGTGGATAAATAGTGAATAAACTTTTTTTATGAAAAGCCAATGCCAAAATTGGGCTTCTTCTTTATAAATCATATGCACAAAATATTCATTTTCAAATTTATATAAAAATATAGTTTGTAGTTCGTTAACTGGCATTGTAATTTGCATTCGTTTCCCGAAAATTAGCCAGATTAATCGCTCTAAGTCCATTGTATGCTGTGCAAAAAGCTGCTCAAAAAAGGTCTCCTTGCCTTTTTGCGTATAAAAAAAGGCATTGAGACGTTCATTAACAAATTTAGTATCCAAACCATGGTTATTAAAAAAAGTTTGCATATCTGTCGTTACACGACCCCAATATTTTCGTGCAGTTGAAAACGCAATATTCATCGCTGTTTCCTCATTCACTAAAAATAAACTCGGTGAAAGTGCAGTACCTAGAATTTTCGGGTCTACTGGTGAATCAATCTCTGCTTCTAACCATTTCGAAAGTAACTTTTCAGCACCCTTTTCACCACTTTGTTTATATGTCATGAATAACCGCTCATCACAATCCAACAGCATGCTACTGGAGCCCCCCATCAAATTCAACCAACAAAGATCTTCCCCTATCATGTAAAATACTTGCCTAAAAGTTTAATCACTCTTTCTTCAATATAACAAATCTTATCCAACATATGCTAAAGAAATCGTGATATGGATAAAAGAAATGACAACAAAAATATTCGCGTAAAATCGAAAACTTTAACTACAACGCATAAAAAAAGCCATCTAAAGGTCAAATACCTCAAGATGGGAAAGATTAAATTTGCTGTTTAAAAGGAGAGCAGCAAATGAGCCCTTTGGACAATCATTCATAAGTTGGTAGCCCATTCGTATTGTCACAAATAGCTCATTGCCTACGCCAACCCAAAGCTAGCGCCATAGTACGTACAACTAAAAAAGCTATACATCATTCACCAATACAATCGAGAAAAAGCATTCTCACAACAGTAGACGAGCAACCAACAAAATAGTTACAAAAAAAACCCGTCAAAATTGACGGATTTTTTTCTGCATCGAAAGCGCAGCGGCAGATGCAAAAATAGTTTTTTCACCTATAACACAAAAAAGCAAACTAAGAAATTTTCTAGTTTGCTTTCTTTTCGGGCTTTTTGGTATGCATTTAATCATATTGTTTTTTCACTGGCTTATAAATTCGTGCTTTTTTCAGTGCTGTTTTAGGTACTTGGAAGGTTGCTGTTACAACTCCTGGATGACGGCCGATTTCAATCGAGCCTGTAATCGTCGCTCGATTCATAACCTCTGGCTCGCTCATCTCAAAAAGCCTTGCAGCACGACTTATAGCATTAGTTGTTGCTTCATTTAATGATGTTCCGGAGCCAACAATTGATACAGGGAATACTTCCTCCACTTGTTTCACGCCGAATTCCTCAGCAAGCTCACGTGCACGACGTTTTTCTTCCTTTGTAAAAGGTTTAGCCGTATAAGGTAAATCCTCTGTATTTGGCAATAAAACAGGGCCATCCAAAGCTACTTTTTTTAACACACTTACCTGAAGTTGAACAATACCAGCAACATCCGTTGTATGTCCTGCAATTTCTCCGTCCCCCTGCATTGCGTGCATATCACCAATATACACACCACCGCCCGGAACCTTTACTGGACAAATAATTGTTGCCCCCTCACGAACACGGCTTATATCCATATGGCCATCTGTACGATGTGTATCTAATTCAGTCTGCGTAAATGCATATTCATGTGGCGCACCGATTAAAAACGAACCAAAATCACCAGCATTATGGGAGTCTGGCATCGCCTTTGAAGGTGTCGTTCCAAGCTGCCCTAAAAAAGGTCGCATTCTTGCCATAACACCAATCAAATCACTTGGTGCTAATGCAACCGCAGGATTTTGCACAGAATTTTCAGGTGTACGCATATAATTTTTAGCATCAAGTGCAATACGGCGAGCCCCTTCTCGCCCAACAGTCACACCAATATTACCTTTATGATCTAACGCCATAGTATAACCATTCGTCATGTTAAAAGGTGATGTTTCTGTATCACATGTCGAACAGCGAATGGCCTGCCGACCTATCCCTTTGACAACTGTACTAGGATGAAGCTTACCACAGCCTGGACACTTTACTGATACGAACGGGTCCCCAATAAATCGATCCAAAATTGCCTCATCATGCCCAGATGCTGTTGCTATTGATGTTACCTGGATTGATTTAATCTTAATAACAATGGCGTCTCCTACCTCTGCCCCTTCTACAAATACAGGCTTTGTTACTTCATGCCCACCACGAATCGTTGGTGTTAGCATCGGGCCCCAGCAGCCTGGCGTCGTATTAGCAATAATTGTGCCACCGTCTTTGACAGGTCCAAGCATTTTCTGTTGTGGATCTAAAATACCATCTATGAACTCATTTACGAATAATGTTTCGACGGCTTGCGCCTGCTGTACAAGATCTTCGCTTTGTATTCCTTCTTTTTCTAGCATTTGCAATTCGCTTGTCATTTCTTTCGTCACGCTCCTGTTTTTTATTTTATGTATACGGATTTTTGTTAATGCTTTATATAAATTTTTGTAGTGATTTGTCGATTGTAAAACTTAATTTCGACATCAAGTTTGATAGTTCCTGCCATTTCGAGGAAAATGTCATTAATCGTATGTATGGAAAAATTGAAATCCGTCTTTCTCATTGTATTTTTTATATAACTAAATGCATGATTTTAGTCCAATAGAATGGTTATTGATCACATGGAAAATTATGCCGTTTATTTTAAGCATTTTCAACCATTTGACATAAAAAAGCTCAGACTCGTACAAATGTATTTAAAATTTTAATGATAATTTACAATAATAAAGGGTCTTTGTGCTTTTTGATGGCACAAAAACCCTTTCGTCTATCTTTATTATATTTTGTGGATATTTAATATCTTAGTGCGAATTTCACATGGTCAATCTTCATACGTTTTCAACGGGTACTGTTAATTTAATGGGATTGTCACAGGATCCATCTCTTTTAATTCCGAGCCTTTTCCTGAGCCCAAGGAGAAATAAATAACAGGAACAAATGTAATGGATGTAGCAGTTGGATTGATAGCCTGGACAGTAGCACTTGATTTATAAGAAATACCACCGTCGCGACTTGAAGCACCATTTCCATTTACCACATACGTATTGCCTAAATTATCTCGTAGTTCATCAAATTGAACTGTAACTTCCGGCCACTTTTTTATAACTTCTGGGTTTGCTTCATAATCAAAATTAATAACAGTAGACATATCATTTTTTTCAAGGGCCGTAAATCGAGCTGTGACATCATAGTTTGAAACAGTTTCATTGACTAGCTGTAGCTCACCTGCTAACTTAGAGACCTTAAAATTAAATGCCCAATCCCCTTCCACTTTTGTATCGTTATTCACGTTTAGAAAAGCTTCTGGTTTCCATGTTACTTCTAATTCATCTGGTGCCTCTTTATCAAAATAAGGTGTTGTATTTGCTAATCCTACATATTTATTATCACTTATCTTTTCAAGTCGACTACTTCCTCCACCACCCACAGCTCCTTTGATATCCATGAAATCTCCTTCTATAAACGGAGAATCTCCTAAATCTTTATCTGTTTCAAGTGCAAAAGAAATTGTCAGTGATGTACCGTCATACACAGCATTTTCTATCATCATAGATAAGCCATTACTAGAATGAACCTGTCCAATTTCCGTTGCATAACTATCAAAATTCTCAAGCATAGTATTTTTATTATCAAAATAGCTAGCAATGTTTTTCATAAACGGAATTTGTGAAGCAAATGTAGGAAAAGCAATACTTACGGTAGTTACCATACTGATGCCAATTATTGCTGCCGCTGCTATATGACGCACCCATTTTGGCATACGCTTTCTTGTTGCTTGCTTCTTTAAAACCGTTTGTTTAAGGTTCATTTTTCGCTGTGCAGATAATTCGATTGGTTCAATTTGATCCACATCCAGATCCAGCCACTCTTTATAACTTTTAGTCATATAATTGCCTCCTTCAACTGTATTGTTGATGCTAGCTTCTTCTTCCCTCGATAAAGCCGGTTTTCTACGGCTGCTTTTGATAAATGCAGCGCTTCAGCTATCTCAGGATTCGTTAATTGCAAATAATACTTCATCATGAAAATATCTCGATCAATATTTTCCAAGTGACTAATAGCCATTAGTAAATCATTTCGTTGCTCCTTTTTCAAAAGCTCCTGCTGTATATCTTTTATATCAGGCTTTTGCAAGAGCTCCTCGTCTCCTTTTTCTCTTTGCTGTTGTTTTTCAAGCTTACGGAATAAATCTATGGCTTTATATTTTGTCAGCATCCCTATCCATTTTTTGAAATCCTCTGATTCGCCCTTAAATTGCTTTGCATTTTGCCAAATGGCTAGTAATACATCATTAACACAGTCATCAATAGAATCTTTGTTAATACCGGAAAGAATTTTATATGCTATCGCATGTACGAAGCCAGAATAATGTTCAATTACATACTCAAGCGCATCTTCTTTTTGGTTTTGTAAACGGCTTATGAAGTTTTTAGATGTACATCTCACCATTTCGCCCCCTTTATGTTTATTTGAAAAAGCTTCTTCACTAACTATATCGAAACTCAGTCACTAAAACTCTCAACTATTTCTGTGAAGAATAATGATTCCTTAAAAAACCTTCAGTAATGTTTCAATCTCCTCTTTCAAGCAAGTTTCATTTATAATGAGTCACATAAGGAACTTCAATCTGTTTGAAGATCCCAAGCTAAGATGGCCACTTCTTAAGGAAATTTATCACCCACGACTCTATTCTGATTAGTTAGATCAAACTTCTTTAGGACTCATCACAAAAAATCAGGGATGAAATTTGTTAAAACATGTACCATCTATATGAGTTGATTGGAGTGAAGACTTGGCGACCAGTGTCACAAATGAGATCCTGGAGCGAGTAAGTAGAGGAACGAAGGCTAAGACCATCACTTCCTGTGATAACGCCTTCGTGACCAACATCCTTTTGGTCCAAGTGCTCATTCGGAACGGTAATCAACTCCACGTTATATTGAAGAATCTTTTTAGGGTAATAAGGAATTGTTTATCGCGCTACTGCAAAACTTATTAGCTATACACTATTCTTAAAATTCTAATGACGATTTACAATAATAAAAAAGAAAGGACGTGTGAACAATGCAAGAACCAACTATTCTAGTGGTGGATGATGAGGCAGATTTAGCAAACCTTCTAAAAGTCAGCCTACAAAAAGAAGGTTATAAGCAAATTCATACAGCTGGCTCCATTCAAGAAGCTTGGACGAGCTTTCAACAGACACAACCCGATATTGTACTTCTTGATGTGATGCTTCCTGATGGCGAGGGCTACGATTTATGTCGACGTATTCGAGAAGTGTCGCATGTGCCGGTGCTTTTCATGTCAGCGAAAAATGAGGAAATTGATAAAATTTTAGGACTTGCGATCGGAGGGGACGATTATATTACGAAACCTTTTAGTCCTAAAGAGGTCGCCTATCGTGTGAAAGCACAGCTTCGCAGAGCTGGTTATCAAACGCAGGAAGCAGCGCCAGTAACTTCCGCGAAATCGATTCAAGTTGGTCCATTCTTGCTTAATGGGGATGAAACGGAAGTACATAAAGACGGCATTTTATTAGAGCTAACGGCGAAGGAAATCGGCTTGATGGCTTGCTTTATGAACAATCCTAATCGAATTTTAAGTAAAGAAACTCTGTTTGAACGTGTATGGGGAGAGGACTTTTTCGGCTCAGACAACACTGTTATGGTGCATATTCGACGTCTGCGTGAAAAGGTTGAAAATGATGCATCAAAACCTATGTATATTACAACTGTAAAAGGGCTTGGCTATAAATTTGTCGTTCCAAAAGAGGAGCAAGCATGAAATGGAAATTAACAGCTAGATTCCTTCTGTCTGTGCTGTCTATTGTTATTATTGTCATTTTCGTCAATACGGCCATTCTAGTCGGGCTTCTCACTTATCGACTATCAAATGATTATGATGGTGTACAGGCAACTACAGAGGAAAGCTTTGTCCGGGACTTCCAGAAGTATATTGAAATTAATAATGGTACGCCTTCAGTAAATGAAGAGGGGCTGCAACACTTACATCAGCGAAATGCTTGGATTCAATTACTTGATGTTAATGGTCAGGTCCTTGAATCTCATTTTGCACCAGATGAGGCTCAATCCCATTATGCACCCATCGATTTAATTCAAGTATATAAATATAAAGAGTTTGATGGTGACACTACGGTGTATGTAGGCAGTAAAGATGATGTTAGTTATCTTATTGGTATTAAGGGTAGTGGTATTACAAGATTAGTCATGCATTTTTCTGGCTCATCAGTATTACAGTTTATTGGCAAGTTTGGATTATTCATTGTTATTGCCGACCTATTAGTAGCTACACTAGTTGGATGGCTTTTCGGTCGTACGTTGACCAAACCTCTACATGCAATGATTGAACGTATTCGTCATTTAAAGAATCGTGAGCATATGCCTAGTAAAATGCCTGGTGGTGTTTACAAACCAGTTTTTGAAAATTTAAATGAAGTATCGAGAGAGCTTGCTGCACATGAGCAGGAACGTAAAAGATTAGAGATGATGCGCGAGGAATGGATCAGTAATGTGTCACACGATATGAAAACACCTCTTGCCTCAATTCGTGGTTATGCGGAGCTACTGAATGATGGAAAATCAACTCCTTATGAACAAACGGAATATGCTCAGATTATCGAAAAACAATCATTGCATATGCAAGATTTATTGGATGATTTAAATTTAACTATGCGATTAAGACATCAGCAGCTTCCCCTAAGCTTAACCGAGGTAAATATGGTGCAATTTATTCGCGAAATCGTTATTGATACACTTAATACTCCACAATATGAGCAGGCTAATATTGAATTTAATGCAACTAAAGAAGTCATCAAGCATCACATTGACGAGCACTTTATGCGACGAGCGGTGATGAATTTTTTACACAATGCATTGCTCCATAATCCTTCTGATGTTGCAGTCAATGTTCTTGTTGATGATCATTCTATTACGATTTCTGATAACGGTAACGGCATTGCTGCAGAAGACCTTGAACATATTTTTGAGCGCTATTATCGAGGTACAAATACTGAGCAAACACATGGTACTGGGTTAGGTACTGCTATTGCTAGAGATATTATTGAAGCGCACGGAGGAACTGTAAATATTACCTCTGAAGAACAACAAGGGACAACTGTCAGCATTCAATTACAAGAAGAAAAAAAGGAGTAGCCCGATACTAGGGACTACTCCTTCTTGTTATTTCTTCATTAGCTCCTGTACTTTTGCAGGTAGCTCGTCGAATTTCACTTCATCATATGAAGTAACTTCCGTTTCTTTTTTTACATAAAGCTTCATGTAAGCATCGTGTCGTAAATTTTTCTGAGCTGAAAACTTTAATGTTTGCTCTTTACCGTTTTCGTCATAAGCAGGTATCTCGTACCAATACGATTTCATAATTTCTCCACTATCTAACTTATATTCCTTTACTTCACCATCAGTAGTGATATGAACATAGTATGCTTCTTTATTTAAACGGTTAAAATCAACGGTCATCAGAACAACAAGTCCTGCTACGAACAATAAGAACAATGCTCCTATACCTAAGAAAACCTTTTTCATATTAATTCCCCTGTCTAATAATTTTATAGAATGAACGAACTGTAAAGATATAATATATGCCGTAAATTGCTGAATACGCAATCATCCACAGTATTACTGGTTTAGTTATATCCATACTAAATAGCTGTGAAAAGGCTAGTAGCGCAAATGCACTATGGACGATGCCGACAACGAGTGGTGCACTAAAAATAACGGCAACCTGCCCTGCGACTGTTTTTAATATTTGTTTTTTGTTAACACCGATTTTATTTAAAATTGCATATTTAGGTTGATCTTCCTCTGCCTCGGTTAAAACTTTGAAGTAAATAATACTTCCTGTCGCTGCTAAAAATACTAATCCTAAAAAGCTTCCTACAAATAATAGTGATCCTACAGTAGCTAAACCTGCCTCATAACTTTGCGGAACACTTGAAAACCCTTCTTGCTGTTCAGTAGATAGTTGATTGTAAATTTCCTTTGAAATAGCCTGTTGCTTCAAGTCATTATCCATACCAACTACCTGTATTTTAACACCTTCTGCATTTGTTGCAGCGAACACTTTATCATTTACAACGAGGACTGTACCAGCTCCAACATAGTTTAATACACTCTCTGTATACATTTTATCAACATGGAATGATTCCCCGTTCTCCAATTTAAATTCTTCACCCGTAAAATCATGTGAAAAACGTTCATCGAAGCTTGCATCAAGTAAAACTGTTGAACCATTTGCAATGTGCAGTTGTTCATCTTTCCCCTGCAATTTTGCTAGACGATTATAGTCAGATTCCTTTAATAATGTATATTCAAAAAACGAAAATTCATTATCCACGCGTAAATTTTTTACAGAAAGCGATTCGTTGTATAAGACGTCTTCTTGAGAGAATTTTATCGTATCGCCCTTCCACATAAATGTATTAGGTAGCGCTTGACGTACACTGGCTTCCGCATTGTAGTACATTCCGAAAACGCCGCCACCTGCTGTGATCGTTGTCGCACTTAAAATAGCGATGATTGAAAGAGATTTAGCATTTGCTCGAATACGGTACAATAATTGTGATACACCAATTAAATTCAAGCCTTTCCATGACCAAGAAGTTGCTTTTTTCAACGCGGTTAACACAAATACGCTAACACTATGGAATAATAAATATGTCCCTGCAATTGTCACACCTATAACCATAAGTGGAGTACCTAGAACTGTGAAGAATCTCCAAATGTTACTCGTAAAGATATCTTCAGACGCTGTATAATAACCAAATGCAAGTAACGCTGTCCCAAGTATAGCTGCTATGAATGATGCACGTGGAATTTTCTCTCCTTGCTTCTCAGCATGGAACAGGTCAATCAATTTAAATTGATAGATGACACGATAGCCTTGTAAAGATGTGAATAAAAATAGTAGTGCAAAAATCCATGTTGTATTTACTAGAGCCTCAGGGGAAAATGTTAAACTTCCTACAACCTCAAAGCCCATTAAACGTACTAAAATCATTAATAACCCTTGTGACATAAAGAATCCAAGAACAATCCCTAGTACTAAAGAGACAAAACCGATCACTAAATTCTCAAAAAAGAGCATTAAGCCGATTTTCTGCTTACGTACACCTAATAGCGAGTAAAGTGCTACTTCCTTTTTTCGTTTTTTCATAAAAAACGAATTGGAATACGCAATAAAGATGACGATAAAGAATAACAACACAACAGATGATCCACTCATCAAGCCTTTAATTTGCTGTGAAAATTGTTGTGAGGCTAAAATATCATCATTATATTTTAATGTTACAAACGTAAAGTAGATGACGATACTAAAAACCATCGAAGCGATATATAAAAAGTAGTTCGACAAATTACGCTGAATATTTTTACGCGCTAAACTAAATAACGTCATTTACTCCACCTCCGATGCCAGCAAGCACCTGTAAAATCTCTTGGAAGAATTGCTTTCTCGTTTGAGTACCACGATGAATTTCCTTAGAAAGCTGTCCATCCTGAATGAATAGAATGCGCTGGCAAAAGCTTGCTGCAAATGCATCATGCGTAACCATCATAATAGTGGACGCTTGAGAATTATTCAAATCACTTAAACTTTCAAGTAAGTCTGTTGCTGATTTTGAATCAAGAGCACCAGTCGGCTCATCCGCAAAAATTAATTTCGGCTCTGTAACTAATGCACGTGATGATGCTGTACGTTGTTTTTGTCCACCAGAAATTTGGTATGGGTATTTATCGAGTAACTCTTTTATCCCAAACAGTGTAGCTATGCGTTCTACCTTTGCGTTAATTGCTTTTGTTGGCACTTTTGCAATCGCAAGTGGCAGTACGATATTTTCACGAACTGTTAGAGAATCGAGTAAGTTATAGTCTTGGAAGATAAAACCTAGATTGTCGCGACGAAAATCTGCTAACTCTGCATCCTTCATGCGCGCTAAGTTTGTATCACCAATAATGATTTCACCAGTCGTCGGTGTATCAATTGTCGCTAACACATTTAGTAGCGTCGATTTCCCAGCCCCTGAAGGCCCCATTACACCAACAAACTCTCCTTTTTCTACTTCAAATGATATATTCGATAGCGCTGTAAATGTATTTGCGCCTTTGCCGTAAGTTTTTTCTACATTTTGTACCTTTAATAATGGCGTCATAAACGCTCACCTCTTCTTTCTGACTTTAGTATACGACCCCAAACTTACAACAAAATTGTCGCAAGCTTACAACAACCTTAAATCAACCTATCCACATGACATACGTTTTAACAAAATGTCATCCAACTTTTGAGTCTTACCGGAACACTTTTGGGATTTATCACCCAACTTTTGAATTTTATCTACCAACTTTTGAATTTTATCTACCAACTTTTGAATTTTATCTACTAACTTTCATGTTTTATCCCCCAACTTCTGAATTTTATCGACATCTCCACCTTTCAAAGAGCAAAAAAAGATTCACACACAAACTTGTGCGTGAATCCTCTTACTTTTCTCTACTCCAATCAACTGATCCACATGACATACGTTTTAACAAAATGTCATCCAACTTTTGAGTCTTATCGGAACACCTTTGGGATTTATCACCCAACTTTTGAATTTTATCTACCAACTTTCACGTTTTATCCCCCAACTTCTGAATTTTATCGACATCTCCACCTTTCACAGAGCAAAAAAAGGATTCACACACAAACTTGTGCGTGAATCCTTCCTCTATCTTTTTTATGCTAATACTTTTTTAATATCATCCTCAAAGCTACTTGGTTTATCAGCTGATCCATAGCGTCCAACGACTTCACCATTACGACTCACAAGGAATTTTGTGAAATTCCACTTTATACTGTTGCCGAGAAAGCCTTTTGAATGGGATGTCAAATGCTCAAAAATAGGGTGTGCATCCTTCCCATTGACCTTCACTATTTCATGCATAGGGAACGTCACCCCATATGTCAAACGACATTGTGATGCCGCTTCCTCAGCGGTCGCAACTTCTTGCTTAAACTGATTTGATGGGAAGCCAAGAATAACAAGGCCTTCATCCTGATATTTTTTATATAGACCCTCTAATTCTTCAAACTGCGGTGTAAAACCACATTTGGAAGCCGTATTAACAATTAACATTGCCTTACCCTTATAACGATCTAAGCTATATTCAGCACCATCTTCTAGAGCAACTTGAATGTCGTAAATGTTCATTTCTAATTACCCCCTATGTTATAATCGCGCATTTTTTCTGGCAATCTGCTGCAGAGGATCCCAAACACCATTGAATGGAGGCGCGTAGGCTAAATCTAAATCTAGTAAATCTGGTAACGTCATTTTATTGTATAAGGCTGTCGCAAACACATCGATCCGTTTATCAACACCTGCCGGACCAATAATTTGTACACCTAAAAGCTGTTGATCTCGTTTACGAACAACAATTTTAATAAACATCCGTTGGGCACCTGGATAATATCCTGCAATATGACGCGCAGACAATTTAAATGCCTCATATTCAAAACCTAGCTCTTTAGCATTGCGCTCATTAATACCAGTCGTGGCAATCGTTAAATTGAAAAACTTTAAGATCGAAGTACCTACAATCCCACGAAACGGCGCAAACTTGCCCGACATATTGAGTCCCGCTAAACGACCTTGCTTATTAGCTGTCGTTCCAAGAGGTATATAATCTAAACGTTCTTTCACAATATTAAAATGCGTTGCACAATCGCCCGCAGCATAAATATTTTCAACAGATGTCTCTAAATGTCGATTGACGATGACTGCACCATTTTTAGCTAGTGCTATGCCTGTTCCCTCTAAAAATTGTGTATTCGGTTTAATTCCCACAGCCATAATGACTAAATCCGTATCATATGTGCCATTGTCCGTCATCACACGCTCAACACGGTGATTCCCCTCAAACGCCTCTACTTTTGTATTTAGCACAAGTTCGATATCATTCTTTTTCGCTTCCTCATGAACATGTTGTGCAAGTTCTTCATCTAGAATCCTAGCTACATAGCTACCTCGTTGAATTAATCTCACTTTTTTGCCGCAAGCATGAATCGTCTCAGCCATCTCTAGTCCAATATAGCCTGCACCTATAATTGTTACATTTTCTATATCTGGCGTTAAATCGGCTAGTAAATCATCTAGCTGAGGTATTGTTTTCACCGTGTGTATCCCAGTTAAATCTGAGCCCTTTTCCACTGGCATAATAGGATCCGCGCCTGTTGCAATCAGTAGCTTATCATAAGGAATTTCAAATGATTCCCCAGACGACTGTGTTCCAAAAACAAGCTTCTTGTCTACATCAATTCCGTTAACCTCATGACCAACACGAGCATCAATACCGTACTTATCACGAAACGTTTCTACATCTCTTGCTATAAGACGCTTTGTCGATGAAATACGCCCATCTACAACATAGGGCAAGCCACACTGCCCATATGAATAAATAAATCCACGTTCTACAGATGTAATCTCTGCTCCTGGTACATTTCGATAAATTTCCATTGCTGCTGACATTCCGGCAGCATCTCCTCCGATAATTACGTATTTCATCCAACAATCCCCCTATTTTTTTCTCGTTGCTAGTAAGCCTGCATAATAGTCCATATAAAAACGGCGTTTACCTCCACTTACAATGACACGTATTACATGAATAGCAATGACCATCGTTAGAACAAAATTCGCAATAAAGGCTAGCAATGTAATGACAATTTGCAGTACATAAAATGGTGAATCCATATCTAATTGAACATGGCCAAAAGTTGTTATCATTTGCGAAGTACATACTACTACGAGAATAGCAACACAACGGCGCCAAGATTGACTTATGATACTTTTGCCGTTTTCACTGACCATTGTAAAACGCATAAACTTCATCCCTAATGTTGCCCCATTTGTAAAGCTTGGAACAACACCAAATAGCAACATATACAAAGCAATTTTTACTAAAAATTCGAACATATCACTATAACCTGTTACGACACCCACGAAGAACAAAATGAACTGTGCGATAATCAAATCCATTGCTAGTGCTAACAAAATAGATAATGGCTTGACGATATCTTTTTCGACCATTTCTGCTGCCTTAGCCGCTACCTCTTCATGCGAAGGAAACAGCGCCCACACAACAGGAGCTAAAAAGAATCCTAATAGTGCACCAACACTGTTAAGCATTAAATCATCCACATCAAAGATTCGATACGCACAATTAAAGATGCCATAAATTCCCGTAAATTGGGTTACCTCATAAAACAATGTTAGCAAAAAGCTATATAAAAATGCACGCTTCCAGTACTCTCTTTTTTTAAGAAAATAACGCAAATATACACCAAAAGGCATGAGCAGTAAGAAATTATAGAATGCCTGGTAAAAAGCAGGTTGCTTCGGTATATACACCCACGTTGATGGATTCGTCAGAACAATCCCACTATCCTTTAAAATATCAGTGACAAATTGAAAAGGATGTAAATTATAATGGACTGTATCTGCAGCTTGTAGAGAGCAAGTATCTCGTGTTTCTGGGAAAGGCAATAAGACTAAACATAAAGCCGATAAGAAGTAAAAAATAAATGAGAACGTAATAATCGTTTTGGATACAGATAAGTAGCCATATTTCCGATACGTATAAATTAGCCAAGGTACAAATAGCACAAAGGATGCGAAAATTGTTATTAAAAAAGCTACCATTATTGAATGTGTATAAACTGACATAGAACACCTCTTCGTTTAAAAATCGGCTCTTCACCATAGGGTTGATTTCCGTTCCGGCTGGGCGCTTTCCTAGGCGCGGTGTGTCCGATGAGCCGCGTTAGTGATAAACTTAAAAATAATCTTAAACTTAGTTTAGCACTTGAACACAACACGAATATTTCACCAATCTTAAATAATTCTTAATTAGCTATTATTGATGTAAAGTAAAATTCCGCATAGACTCCCAGGAGACAAACAAGAGTACACCAATGTACCTCGTGCCTGACTACGGAAAGAAAAGCGGAATTTTATCAAAGGAAAAAATATTAATTTTTGTTGGAAAGGCTTTTACACGAGCATACTATGCTTTTGCAATTTCCTCTTTGCAAAATGCTAAAATCTCTTCTAGCTCTTCATCCTCTAATGCAAAATCTAAATACTCACCTTTAGCTTTTTCTAGGATGAAGTAATTTAAAATAAATGGCTCTTCACCTTTTTCAGCAATTAGTACACGAAGCTCAATTCCTGCTTCATGATAAAGCTCATCTTCTTCATCAATATCTACATCTAAAATAAATTCATAACGCTTACCTTCAATAATGTTTGTTGGATCTAAAATTTCTTCCATTGAGAATTGTGTAATTTCCATTGTATGATCTCCTTTTAGTTAACCTGTTCTTTTATATATTAAATCAAATTCAGCATGGGTCAACTAGAAAACTCGTATACACTTGAAAGTAATTATGCCAAAATGAAAATAAAATAATTGAGAGATGTGATTCTCTTAAGGATACTTTACATAAAGGAGGAGGCTAATTCTTGAAAGAACTACTATATTATCAAGACGTTATGCTACGTGAATTTAATGCAACAGTTGTCAATAAAGGAACCGATATAGATGGCCGTAACTACGTGGTGCTATCAAATACTGCATTTTATCCAACAGGAGGCGGACAACCTCATGATACAGGTACTTTAAATGATATCGAGGTCATCGATGTTGAGAAAATTAATGATGAAATTCGTCATTATATTCAAGGCGACTTTTCAAATTTAGCTGGAGAAGTGCATGGTAAATTGAATTGGCAACGACGCTTCGATCATATGCAGCAGCATGCAGGTCAGCATATTTTAACAGCGGCTTTTGTCGAGCTTTTTGATGCACCAACTGTTAGCTTCCATTTAGGTAGTGAGCAGGTCACAATTGATATTGCCGTAGATGCCCTAACGGAAGAACAGCTTGTGGCCGCGGAAGCCCGTGCCAATGAAATTATTCTAGAGAATCTTCCAATTGAAACGCAATGGATTACAGAAAAAGAACTTGAGAACTATAGCCTTCGTAAAGAGGTAGCCGTCACAGGAGATATTCGACTTGTTATTATTCCTGATTTTGATTACAACGGTTGTGGCGGTACCCACCCAACATCCACAGGACAAGTATGTGCGATAAAAATCCTTGGCACTGAAAAAATGAAAGGCAATATTCGTGTCTCTTTTGTCTGTGGTCATCGAATTTTAGCGGAGCTTGCCATGCGAAAGAAAGTATTAGCTGACGTTGCAAGACAATTGAGTGTACCTGAAGTGGAAGCAGCTACAGCACTTACAAAAGTCTTAACAACACAGAAAAATACAGAAAAAGCACTCGTGGTAGCAAAAGAGGAGCTACTAAATTATGAAGCAAAAGCGCTAGTTTCTAGTAAAGAACGTATTATTACTGCAGCCTTTACTAAGCGTACTATGCAAGAGCTTCAAAAATTAGCAAGAACTACTGTCGCTGAGCAGACAGAAGCGATCGTTTTACTCGTTTCAGAAAATGAAGACAAGCTTCAGTTTGTCGCAGCACGTGGTGCAAAAGTTGAGAAAAGTATGAAGGACATTGCTGCAAAAGCATTGCCACTCGTTAACGGGAAAGGCGGTGGCAGTGATCAGATGGTACAAGGCGGTGGCGAGCGTATTATTTCTGCTGAGCAACTATTTGAAGCCATGCAAGAAGTACTTAAATAACTAACCTTTTCGATGATAGGAGCTCCCCATTACTTGGGAAGCTCCTTTATTCATTTATGCACATCATCACTTGCTGAACATTCTATTGCCGCTGTCTCCCCCATCGATGATTATCCACAGACATTTGCTCAGCTGTAGTAATCGATCTCTTAGTAGCTTTCGTTTATCCACACGTTACCCACAATTAACGCACAACTTATCCACAATCTATCTCGATTACATCAAATCGATTCCCCAGTTGGATTAAATTAAAAATTTTTCCAGGTATACCTGATTATAATTTACTTTTTTTGCTGATTATAAAAAAAAGAATAGTTTCTATACATTTTGAGGGGAGGATTTCTATGAGTCCTGAAAAAGATATTTCACGTCGTAATTTTTTAAAAACAACAGGGATCGCGGCAGGTACATTAGTCAGCGGTGGATTAATAGGTGGTCTTGTAGGCTATAACATGCCTGGTAAAGGAACTGCCACGCTAGAGCATGGTCAGCATGGAACTGCTACTGAAGAGACTGGCTCGCCAAAAGCCAAAATGTTTTTTATGAATCAAAGAGATTTTAATATTTTAGCAAATGCTACTGAACGTATTTTCCCTGAGGACGATTTAGGTCCAGGGGCAAAGGGCTTAGATGTACCTTACTTTATCGACCATCAGTTAGCAGGGCAATATGGCAGTAATTCTAAAGAATATATGCATGGACCATTCGGTGAGGGTGCTCCAACACAAGGTTATCAGAGTCGTTTAACGCGTGCAGAAATTTTTAAGCAAGGTGTTCAAAGGTTAGAGTCGGAAGCACAGAATCGCTATAAAAAGAGCTTCAATGATATAGATGCTAAGCAAATGGATGAAATTTTAACTACCTTCCAGAAAGGCGACGTACAAATGAGTGGCGTCACATCTGCTTTCTTCTTTACTTTATTACGTGCAGCTACATTAGAAGGTGCTTATTCTGACCCAATATATGGTGGAAACCGTAATATGGATGGCTGGCGCATGAAAGGCTTCCCTGGTCATCAAATGGCGTATATTACGCAAATCGAAGAACCGAAATTCCAAAAAATTGAGCCTAATTCATTAGGTAGCCACTAATAGGGGGTTAGAAAATGGCAAAAACATTACCTGGTGTAGACGTTGTAACAGTCGGGGTAGGTTGGACCGGCGGCATTGTCGCTGCAGAATGCTCGAAGGCAGGCTTAAAGGTCGTTGGTTTAGAGCGCGGACAAAAGCGCGGCACAGAAGATTATATGACGATCCACGACGAGTATCGTTATGCAATTCGTTACGATATAATGCAAAACCTTTCTAAGGAAACAGTAAGCTTCCGTAATAATCGCAATATGAAAGCATTGCCTATGCGTCAGCTTGGTTCCTTTTTACTTGGAGAAGGGCTTGGTGGCTCTGGGACACATTGGAACGGTATGACGTATCGCTTTTTACCATATGATTTTCAAATTAAAACATTGACAGATAAACGTTATGGTGCGAATAAACTTGGACCTGAATATTTATTACAGGATTGGGGATTAACATACGATGAACTTGAGCCCTATTTCGATAAATTCGAAAAAACGGCAGGTATTTCCGGAGATGATAAAAATCCATTTAGCGGAAAACGTTCAAATCCTTATCCGACTGGGCCTATGAAAATGACACCAATGCTTACGCAATTTGAAACAGCTGCAAAAAAATTAAAATTATCACCTTACATGGTACCTTCTGCAAACGTATCAGAAGTTTATAAGAATCCTGACGGTGAAACGATAAACGCTTGTCAATATTGCGGCTTCTGCGAGCGCTTCGGCTGTGAATATGGCGCCAAATCATCTGCAGAGATTACTGTTGTTCCTACTGCATTAAAAACAGGTAATTTTGACTTACGCTATAATTCCAATGTTGTTGAAATCTTAAAGAAGGGCAATAAAGTAACTGGTGTCCGATACATCGATACGATATCTGGTGAAGAATTTATTCAACCAGCAAACGCTGTTGTACTTACTAGTTATGTCTTTAATAATGCCAAACTATTGATGGTCTCTAACATTGGAGAACGATATGATCCGGCTACTGGAAAAGGGACACTTGGAAGAAACTATTGCTATCAAATACTACCTGGAGCAGCAGGTTTCTTCGATGAGCAGTATAACACCTTTATGGGTGCAGGTTCACTCGGTGTGAGTTTAGATGACTATAATGGTGATAATTTCGACCATAGTGACTTAGATTTTATTCACGGTGGAAATATAGCTTTAACACAAACAGGTGCACGCCCTATCGGCTCGAACCCAACACCTCCTGATACGCCAACATGGGGATCAGAATTTAAAAAGCAATCTATTCATTACTATACGCGTTCATTCGGGATTGGTGCACAAGGTGCTTCGATGCCACATAAAGAAAATTATTTGTCTCTTGATTCTACTTATAAGGATGCTTACGGCTTACCTCTAATGCAGTTAACGTACAACTTTACGGATCAGGATCGTGCACTTCATAAATATATTTCAGCACGTGCAGCTGACATTATGAAAGAAATGGGCGCTAAAATTGTTGTCCCCAACGCTGAAATCACTGATTACAATATTGTACCGTATCAAACAACCCATAATACAGGCGGAACAGTTATGAGCTTAAAGCCAGAGGATGGCGTTGTGAATAACTACATGCAGCATTGGAATGTAGAAAATCTTTTTGCTGTGAGTGCCGGAAACTTCGCACACAATAGTGGCTATAACCCAACAGGTACTTTAGGGGCGCTAGCCTACCGCTGTGCAGAGGGTGTTGTGAAATATAGCAAATCAGGTGGTTCCTTAGTATAACTTCTTTTAGCGGGTGTTTGGACACCCGCTAAAATAGAAGAACTCAGTCTAAGAACACCACGTCCTGTGGCAATTTATCTGTGCGAAAGCGAAGCGACAGCAACAATTATGCCGCGGCACGATTGACATAATAAACATTTTATTAAAAGGAGGCAAGACTATGGGAGGTATTGGAGCAATTGGATTACCTGGGTTAATCATCATTTTAGTCATTGTTTTAATCGTGTTTGGTCCGAAAAAATTGCCTGAAATCGGAGGCGCAGTCGGTAAAACATTTGCAGAGTTTAAAAAGTCCACGAAGGGGCTTATTGATGATGAGGATGATCCAGCGAAAAAAGAAGAAAAAAAATCTGACGTTTCGTAGGAGGTTGTCCTATGGATCCATATGAAGAAGGAAAAAGGAAATATTTAAGTCCACTTGATAAGAAAGAAGCTGAGCCTCTCACCCCTATGGAGGCTTTTGTTGAAGTTCCAGTAGAGACAATTGAACAGAATGTGGTAGCTGATGAACCACTTTTCCCAATTGCATCATTACTTGAACATCTTACTGAACTACGAAAACAAATTATTAAAGGGCTTTTCGTATTTATTTTATTTTTTATTATTGTATTCTCTACCATTAATATTTGGTTTCCTTATGTAACACGAGGACATTCACTAATTATTTTAGGGCCATTAGAGGTTGTCAAATTTTATATGACGATTTCCACAACACTAGCATTCGGGCTATCTATGCCATTTTTAGTTCATTTTTTGTGGAGCTTCGTAAAGCCAGGTTTAAAAGAAGAAGAAAGCCGCTTCCTCGGTCTTTATGCACCTGTCATGCTTATACTCTTTTTATCAGGCGTAGCTTTCGGTTATTTTATTGTTAATCCACTCAGCTACTCATTTTTAGTAAGTGTAGGAGCAACTAATTTTGATGTTATGGTATCCGCAAATGAATACATGCATTTTTTAGTGATGACAACCGTACCACTTGGACTACTCTTTGAATTACCAATCGTAGCCCTCTTTTTGTCGTCCATTGGTATATTAACGGCTGAATCCATGAAAAAAATACGAGGCTGGTCTTATATCGGGATGGGCGTTGGTTCTGCTTTGATTACCCCACCAGATTTTATTAGTCAGCTACTCATCTTAATTCCAATGATTATTTTATATGAAATAAGCATCTATCTTGTTAAGCGTATAGAGCGTAAACAAATAGAAAGCACTGCGTAGCAATGACGCAGTGCTTATTTTTTCTTTAATTCCATGACAACAATTTCTGGTGGATTAAAAATTCGCATAGGTACTGAACTATTACCTAATCCTCGACTAACGGCCATCGTTGTTGTTCCTTCTTCATAAAGACCAGCCGTATATTTCGGAAATATTCCCTGTCCTCGGGCGTAAAGACCGCCAATACCAGGAATACGAACCTGTCCGCCATGTGCATGTCCTGCAAATACTAAATCAATTCCAAATTCCACATACGTATTAAACACTTCTGGTCGATGTGCTAGTAAAATCGTTAGAACATTCGGTTGAACATTTTTTGTCGCTATCTTTAGCATTTCTTTCGTTGTTCTACCCGATAACGGATCTTCTATGCCAACAATCGCCAAGCGCTCCCCGTCGCGCTCAATGACGGTCGATTCATTGGACAATATATGTACTCCTAACGATGATAGCTCCTCATAAATTACATTCACTTTATTCGTCGCTACTTCATGGTTTCCTAGTACATAATAGACATCCGCTAATTTAACTAATCCTCTAACAGCCTGTAAGCTTCGCTCCAATTCATAGCGATTACTATCAACTAAATCACCTGTAATAAAAATCAGGTCAGGATTTGTTGTCTTCACCTTTGCTATGAGTTTCTCTTGATGTTCGCCGAAGAGAGCATCTTGTAAATCTGATATTTGCGTAATGCGTAGCCCATCAAAGCTGGCAGGCACTTTTTCTGACTCGAATTCATACTTGCTTACAACCAGCCAGTGATTGTTTACGTACAAAAAAATGACTATAAAAACAAGAAAAAAAGCTAAATATAATAATTTTTTCAATCGCAATCGCTCACCCTAGGCTACTTATTCATCAAATCAATCCTGAATGAAGATAAAATCTGACCCTCCTATTATAAGCATAAAACAAAGTAATTGTAAGCACATACACATAAAATCATTAGATTACATATAAAGAGTATCCCAAAAACGTTACATTTAAAGGGGTCCCTCTAAATAGAGAATAAAAGTCATAAGTGATAAAATTCATTAAAAATTATGAATAGGTGGTGCTTTATTTGTTAAAAAATACAACTATAGTATCTTTTGCTTTAGTACTCCTCTTTTTTTGTACCAGATGTTCTAATAATGCCCAAAAAATTATATTGGATATAGCCGATGACAAAGGAAATTATAAAGAACGTATAGAAATCCTAGATAAAGACCAAGTTTCAATCGTAAATAAAATTCTTAATAACGCTAAATGGAAAGAAGAAACTGAGGCATCATTTGGGTTATTAAAGTATAGAATGTCTTTTGCTTTTATAGATTCCAATAAAGAGGTTAAGTCTTCTTACTATTTAATTTATTTATATTCAAATGAACAATTCATTTTTGTAGAGAATGATGCGAAATATACTAAATTATCAATAGCAGATTCGAAAAAATTATTTGATATACTACCAAGCGAAACTTGAAGAGGATCGATAAGGAGACTACAGCAGCAAATATCCACACACCAGTCATACAGGCAAAAGAATTACCAATTGATAAACAAACATAGCCGTGGAAAGATATAGAGATCCCGAAGAGATAAAACAAAATAAATACCTCATCAAAAAACAAAAAACGCGTTTAGACACTCCTTTCAGAAAGTCTAAATGCGTTTCATCGTTTATAATACTTTCTCTAAAAAATCTTTCGCACGCTGTGTAGATGGTGATGTGAAAAACTCTTCTGGTGATGCATCCTCAATTAACTTTCCGCCATCAAGGAATATTATACGGTCAGCTACCTCACGGGCAAAGCCCATCTCATGCGTTACGATTAACATCGTCATCCCAGTATCAGCAAGATTTTTCATAACAGCTAATACCTCTTTTACCATTTCAGGGTCAAGAGCTGAAGTAGGCTCATCAAATAAAATTACTTTCGGATCCATTGCAAGTGCTCGAGCAATGGCAACACGTTGCTTCTGCCCTCCTGATAGACGGCTTGGATATTCATTGCGCTTTTCAAATAGGCCTACCTTCGTTAGTAAATCTTCAGCCTTTTTGATCGCAGCTGCCTTATCCATTCCCTTCACATTAATCGGTGCGTATGTTAAATTTTCAAGTACCGTTTTATGAGGGAAAAGATGAAAATGCTGAAATACCATGCCGACTTCTTCACGGATCTTCATAATGTTCGTCCCTTTGTCCGTTAGAATGTCGCCAGCAATTGTAATCTTTCCGCTCGTTGGTTCTTCTAATAAATTTAAGCAGCGCAGGAATGTTGATTTACCAGATCCTGATGGTCCAATAATAGCAATTACTTCTTTTTCTTTAATTTCTGTTGAAATACCTTTTAGTACTTCATTTTTTCCATATGATTTGTGTAAATCTTCAATTTTAATCACTTTTTCTCATTCCTTTCTCGATTCGTTTACCAAGGAACGTTAATACAAGTGTCATAATGTAATAGATTATACCTGCAAATAGTAAAGGCTCAAGATAGCGATATGTTGCTCCACCTACAATGTAAGCACGGCGCATAATATCAAGTGCACTAATAACCGTAACAACAGCTGTTTCTTTATTCAATGTAATAAACTCATTCACTAAAGATGGTAAAATATTTTTTATTGCTTGTGGGATAATAATATCCTTCATCATTTTTGCATATGGAATACCAAGTGCTTGTGCCGCTTCCATCTGTCCTTTATCTACCGCATTAATACCAGCGCGAATAATTTCAGAAATGTAAGCACCTGAGTTTAACCCAAATGCAATAATAGCCGTTGGAACTGGGTCAATTTGAATATCTAATAACTGTGGCACTGCGTAGTAAATAATCATTAATTGTAGTACGAGCGGTGTGCCACGGAAGATCGATGTATAAAAATCTGCAAACCAACGCAAAACTTTCACTTTACCAATTTTGCATAACGCTAGTAATATACCAACTATAAAACCGATGATTGATGCACCGATTGCAATTTGAAGTGTAACACCTATCCCTTTTAATATGTAAGGGATAGAGGGAATGATTGCTGTAAAATCTAAATTCACAGTGCCCCCTCCTTTCTTGTGCTCTTTTTAAGAAATGAAAGTATAAGCGATAGCTCGAATAGAGCTATCGCAGTTCAACTAGCTTATTTAACTTTTAACCATTTATCTTCTAGCTCTTTAATTTTACCTTCATCAGCTAATTCTTTTAATGCTTTGTTAATTTTATCTTTAAGATCGCTACCTTTTTGAACAGCAATTGCCTTAAAGTCTTCAGGTTGCTCTTTTACCGGGAACGCTTCTAGTTTATCGTTCGTATCAAGGTAACCTTTTGCTACACCACTTTCTACAATCCCTGCATCTAAACGCTTAGACATCATGTCTTGAACAATTTCAGGAATTCGTGTACGTCCTTCAACTGTTGCATCTACTTCTTTAGCAATTTTGTTGCCTAATTTTTCTTGGATAGAAGCGTTTTGAACACCGATTTTTTTACCAGCTAAATCAGCTTCTTTTTTTATTCCACTATCCTTTTTCACGATAAACACTTGCTCTGTTTGATTGTATTTATCAGAGAAATCTACAACTTTCTCACGTTCTTCATCAGGTGACATACCAGAAATAACAACATCCACTTTACCCGATTGTAGAGCTGGTACTAGACTATTAAAGTCAATATCTTGAACTTGCATTTCTGCACCAATCTTGTCACCAACTAATTTAATTAAATCAATATCAAAACCAATAATATCTTCACCCTTTGCAGCGTCAACATACTCAAATGGTGCATAATCAGATGAAGTACCTACTTTTAAAACTTGCTTTTCTTCTGTGCCTTCGCTTGCATTTGATTTTTTATCGCTTGCCTTATCATCTTTTGCGCCACATGCTGCTAATACGCCAATTACTAGAACAAGCATTAGCATGAAAATTTTGTTTTTCATATTCACGATCCCCTTTTTTATGTTTTATTATCTATGAAAATCTAAGTTCTTGAAAATAATCAAATGGATATTTATTCACTTTAGAGAATAAAAAATCTATCTGCTAATAAGATATACCCTTTTGAAGTAATAATCAAGCAAAACTAAAAATTTTCCGATAAAACATTATACACTTAATTTTCTGATAAATCAATCTACTTAGATTCCTCAGAAAAAATAAGCTCATCATTATAACGTATGGTTGATTTTCGTTCCGGCTGGGCCCTTTCCTTGGGGCGTCCGACGAGCCCCAAGGAGTCACCGCGCCTCCACTACAATCAACTTATGCATGGCGTACCAATACAATCTCCAACTTTTGGTAATAAATATATTTAAGCAGTTTTATTCAACAAAAGACCTCCCAAAATGGAGGTCAGCCACTTATTTTATTTTTCATCTGCAAAAAGCTTTTCCTTCAACTCATCCTCCCCGGACCCTTCCGCTAAAGGTACACGAGAGCGATACGCTGCACGACATATTAAATGCCCCGCTACAGGAGCTGTAACAAAAACAAAGCCAATTCCTAAAATTAAACGTACACTAACATATCCATCATGCACCCAAAAGTAAATAAATGCGCCTAATAGACATGTTAAGACCGATAATGTCGAACTTTTCGTTGCAGCATGTGAACGCGTGTATACGTCGGGTAAACGAATCATCCCAAATGCGCTAATAACACTGACAATGGAGCCAATCAATATAAGGATAACTGCCGCCCATTCAATCATTTGATTTACGTTCAACAATCACACCTCTTTCAATATATTTCGTAAACGCAATCGTGCCGATAAAAGCTAAAATACCCAATATTAAAATAGCTTCTAAATACGCCTTTGTTTTCAATATAATGGAGACAATAGCGATTGCTGAAAGTAAATTAACACCTATTGTATCAAGTGCTATGGCACGGTCGGGCAACGAAGGACCTCGAATCACACGAAACAGCGACAACGCAATCGATACACTGAATAATGCAAGAGCCAAAAGTAAAATTTTATCAATCATTAACGTGTCACCTCCATGATTGCTTGTTCAAATTTCCCTATTGAACGAATGACAGCTTCTTTCGATTGTTCAATATCCATTGCATGAATATAAAACAGATCTCCTTCTTCAGAAACTTCCATCACGACTGAACCTGGAGTCAGGGTGAGCAACAACGCAAGAGCTGTTATTTCCCAATCTCCTTTAAGCGCTGTTTTATACGTAAATATTCCAGGAGTAATAGTGAGCTTCGGCGTAGTAATTTGTCTTAATACGCTGTAACTCGATAATAGTAACTCCCAATTAAAGAGCCATAATAATTTAATGATTGAGAACACACGTCTTAAATAAAATTGTGTGCCGTAAAAGCGGTGCATCGCATATAAAATCCCTATTCCGACGATAAACCCCATTAAAAATGTCGAAAACTGCGGTATAACTTCATCCTGTAACAAGAGCCAAAGTGTTGCGATAAATAAATTCAAGATAAATTGCATCGCCATTATTTATTCACCTCACCTTGCCATGTTGTGCCATCCAGCACTGCATCAATATAGATCGATGGCGAATAGAGCGTCTTTGCTGCATCTGTTACATACGGAGCCATCCATTCAGCTCCAATTCCTAAAGCAATTGTACAAGCTACCAACAATGTTAATGGTAAGACCATACGCTTTGGTAACGGCTTTTCATCCTCTAGACTAATAATCGTTTCACCAAAGAATGAGGAGAGAAATATTCGTAATAGTGAATACAAAACAATTAAACTAGATAAAAACCCTAGCCCTAGTAGAACAAAATTGCCTCCTTCAATAGCTCCTTGTCCAATTAAAACCTTACCTAAAAAGCCGCTCAATGGTGGTATCCCAGCAAGGGAACACATGACAATAAAGAATAACCAGCCAAATAGAGGGTAATTTCGAATAAGCCCACTCATTTTATCAATAACCGTTTCACCGGTAACATACATCATCATGCCAACTGCTAAAAACAGCATGGCCTTAGCTACCATATCGTGCATCAAATAGTATGTTACGCCCTGTAAGGCAGACTCCGTACCGATCGCTAGACCAGCTACTATAAAGCCAACACCAATAAGGACGTTATAAGCGGCAATTGTTCTTACATCTCGCCCTGCTAGTGCTCCCATACATCCAGCAATAATCGTTACTCCCGCCATAATTCCTAGCACCATATGAGTCACTTCAGTATTATTTGGGAAAAGTAATGTAAAAGTGCGGACGAGTGCATAAATTCCAACCTTTGTTAATAATGCTGCAAAAAGTGCTGCTATAGCTGTTGGAGGTACACTGTATGAGCCTGGAAGCCAGAAGAATAATAATAGGCCAGCCTTCAAGCTAAAGACAATTAAGAAAATCAGAGCCACAGTCGTGATCAGTGGGTCAGCTCCTAGCTCCATCACGCGGACAGAAATATGTGCCATATTCAACGTTCCAACGGTTCCATATAAAAAAGCTAGTGCCACTAGGAAAATCCAAGAGGCAACAATATTAATAAGGACATATTTTAATGCCTCTCGCAGCTGAACTTTCTCTCCACCTAAACTAATGAGCGCATAAGAAGCAAGTAACATCACCTCAAAGCACACAAACAAGTTAAAAATATCCCCTGTTAGAAATGAGCCATTCACACCCGCTACCATAAGTAGGACAAACGGGTAAAAATACATCTTTTCAAAGTTCTTACCGATTGTAAAAATGGCATATAACAGACAAATGGCTGCGACAATATTCGCCACTAATACAAGAAGCATTGCGAACGAATCAGCAACAAATAAAATGCCGAATGGTGGTGCCCAGCCACTAAAATCAATACGCATTACACCTTGTTTCTGAATCTCTTGTAATAAAATGACACTAATAAGGACAACAAAGCTTAATGTCAATAAACTAATGATTCGCTGTAAAAAAACATTGTCACGTAAAAACACAAGTAAAATGGCCGTAATAACCGGCACAATTAATGGTAAAACAATCATATTACTCATCCGGCGTACCTCTCAATTCATCAAAATTCGCCGAACCGTTCGTTTTATAAGCTCGGTAACCGAGAACAAGCACGAACGCCGTCACCGCAAAGCTAATCACGATTGCCGTTAAAATTAATGCTTGCGGCAGAGCGTCTGTGTAGGGGCCTTCAGATTCCTCTAAAAGTGGTACATTCCCCTTCTTCAGTCCACCCATCGTTAAAATCAGTAAATGTGCCGCATGTGATAAGACCGCCGTTCCTAAAATCACACGTAATAACTGTTTCGAGAGGATTAAGTACGTCGCAACAGCTACTAATACACCAACTAACACTAGTATTAAAGACTCCATTGGCTACTCATCCTCACTTATACTTAGAATAATTGTGACTACAACACCTACTACCGTTAAAGCCACACCTGCCTCGAAAATGGTTACAGTCGAAAAGCCCATCTTCCCGAAGATCGGTACATTTATATAACTATGTGTCTGCGTTAAAAACGGAACATCAAAAAATAATGAGCCGATTGCTGTGCCGGTCGCCAGTAATACGCCAAGCGCTGCAACTTTTTTAAAATCAAATGGCATCCCTTTATGCACTGTTTCAATGTCATACGCTAAATACAGTAGAACAATGCCAGAGGCTAGCACGAGACCACCTATAAAACCTCCACCCGGCGCATGATGCCCTGCAAAGAATAGATAAATACCAAGAGTTAAAATAATGAAGACGACTGTCTTTGTGACCGTACGTAAAATAACGTCATTTATTTTCATGATCCGCTTCCTCCTTTCGTGGCTTTAGCTTCGTTAATGTATACACCCCTAAGCCAGCAATCAGAAGAACGACAACTTCTAGCATCGTATCAAATGCACGGAAATCGCCTAATATGGTGTTGACGATATTTGAACCACCCGCCAGCTCGTAGGAATCATTGAAGTAAGTAGCTACTGGCTCAAAGTGATCGAAATGGACAACTGCTAAGCCTACTAATGTAACTGTTGCGCCAACGAAAATGGAGATAATCACCTTAGACCATTGCATTTTTTTGCGAGAGGCTTCAGGCATTAAATCAGGTAAATATTTAAAGCATAGAAGGAATAAAGCAGTTGTCACAGATTCAACGACTAATTGGGTTAATGCTAAATCAGGAGCACGGAAAATTACAAAGAAAAATGCGATTGAATAGCCAAGTACGCCATTCAACAACATGGCTGTTACGCGGCCTTTAGCGAAAATCATCCACACTGCAGCGAACATCATCACAAACACTAAAATGAGCTCATAAGTCTCAATTGTGGAATCTTTCGCAAAATTAAATGCAATAGCATCAGACCAAATAAAATATCCTGCAATTAGCGCAACAAAAAATACATAGATATAGACAAAATAATGCGTTAAATTACCTGTCATATAACGATTAGTAAGCTTCGCAGAACTATTTTCACTAAACTCAATCATACGATTGTAATACGTATTAAACGTATATCTTTGCGGGAATATCCGATACAAAGGCTTCCAGCTTTTTAACGTTTTAAATAAGATGATCCCCATAATAATGACACCAAAAGTCATTAACAATTCTGTATTAATGCCATGCCAAGCATGAATATGTGGTGTTAATTCACTAGTTGATGGGAATGTTGGATAAATACTTGCCATAGCAGGCTCTAAAATATAATGCCCTAGCACGTTTGGGAAAAAGAAAATCCCAACTACAAAGACGCACAGAATGATTGGCGAAAATAGCATACCTAACGGAGCTTCATGCGGTTTTTTATCCAACTTATCTAGCTGTAATTTTCCGAAAAACGTTCGACTGATCAAAATCATACAGTAAACAAATGTAAAGATACTTGCTACCCATGCCACTATTGGAAAGAGCAGTCCTAAATCAGCAATTGTAAATGCCTCTACATTGCGAATCGCTAGTACCGCTGTGAAAAACATTTCTTTACTTAAGAAGCCATTAAATGGAGGTAAACCGGCCATAGAAAATCCGCCAATGACTGCAATTGTAAAAGTTACCGGCATTATGGCCATTAATCCCCCAAGACGGCGAATATCACGTGTGCCTGCCTCATGATCGACAATACCGACCATCATGAATAGCGCACCTTTAAACGTGGAGTGATTAATAAGATGGAACAATGCCGCAAAGCTTGCCTGCGTATAAAGAACAGTATCTGCAGCATAACCGTAATAATGGCCTACTGATCCTAGCCCAAATAAACTCATAATCAATCCAAGCTGACTAATCGTTGAAAAGGCCAGCAATGCCTTTAAATCGGTTTGACGCACGGCATTAAATGAACCCCAGAACATCGTTATAAGGCCAATAACACTTACTAGCCAGAACCAAACAGCCTCTCCCCCAAATACTGGAGAAAAACGTGCGACTAAATATATACCGGCCTTTACCATTGTTGCTGAGTGTAAGTAAGCACTAACAGGTGTTGGCGCCTCCATTGCATCTGGTAACCAAATATGGAAAGGAAACTGCGCAGATTTTGTAAATGCACCGATTAGAATAAGGATTAACGCTGGGATAAACAGTGTATGATCTCGTATAACGCCTACATTAGCTACGATTTCACGGATACTAAATGTATCCGAAGCTACATAGAGCATCAAAAAGCCTGCTAACATTGAAAGGCCACCAAAAACGGTAATTGTCATAGCTTTCCTTGCACCAGCACGAGATGCTTTTCGATGATGCCAAAATGCAATTAACAGGAAAGATGACACACTTGTTAACTCCCAAAATGTGTATAAAACCATTAAATTATCTGAAAAGACGACGCCAAGCATAGCGCCCATGAATAGTAATAAATAGCAGTAAAAATGGTGAAGAGATTCTTTCGTTGATAAATAAAAAATAGAATATAAAATGACTAAACTACCTACACCCGTAATCAGCAAGCCAAAAATCATACTGAGTCCGTCGAGATAAGTTGTGAAATTTATATTAAAAGAGGGAATCCACTCATATGTATGAATAAACGTTTTACCCTCGGCAATTTGAGGAATGTAGCGCGCGAGTAAAAGAAACAAAATGAATGGAACGGATAAAACAAACCAGCCAAGATGTGCAACACGCCTTAGTCGCCTATAAAGTAGTGGAATAAGTGCAGCACAGACAATTGGTAAAAGAATCGCAAAGAGAACTGTAACCAAGTGAAAACCTCCTACTAACAATTTCGTTCAGCAACTGTTTGATATGGTGCGAAAAGCTGTGGATATGAGAAAACAACCGATAATAAAGTATTCCCAAATCTACTGAAGTTACTACTGTTTTATACTGTGCTTCACACACAAAAATCTATAACAATTGCTGGAGATCATTTGAAAAACTCACTGAAGATGAATAAAGCTAACTAACATATTAGAAATTCTCTTGAAATTTGATTCATGTAATAAAGTGTGTACTCCTTGAATTGGAAAGTAAGTGGTATGTGTTGAAGTGTCATCAATGATTTAATGAAAAGATCTAGTTCATTCAACATTCAGCACATATTTTATGCAGGATTTTGGTGATTACACTGCATAAAACCAGGGGATTTTTTCAGGCTATGAGCTTTATTTACTGAGAAGCCTGAATAGCCAATAGCGTATTGCCTTAGAGTGTTTTAGAAAATGGCATGACTTTTGGAAAGATTATATGTACACACTATCCATGTCACTATGGCGTACCAAGTCACTTGACTAACTATTTATCTAACTGCATAATAGTGTGGCATATAGAAGCAATTGGTTCAAATGCACGAAATGCATAATTCAAATAACTGTAAAGAATAGAGATATCCCTGTTTCCACAAGGTTTTCTCAATATATTATCATTAACTTTTATACGCTTTTTAGTATACAATATAAATGAGCATAATGCACTGTATCAGTATCGATTTTTGCTGTTTTAGACTAATTTTCTCAAAACCGACTGTAGAAATGACAAAATAACGACAAGATTAAGAGGTGTTAATTTTTATGAAGCATGTAAAAGGGCGTTTAGACGAAAGTATATTAGTTTGTGTCTACTATGGGCTTAATGGTGAGCGATTAATACGACGTGGTCATAAAATGGCTACAATGTTAGATTGTCCGCTCTATATTCTTTCGGTCGATTCGCAACCCCTTGATGCATTTGATGCAGAGAAATCTAGCTACATTGAGCAATGGAAAAAGTTATCTGATGAGCTTGAAATTGAAGAGTTCATATTACAAGATAATGAAAAGCGTCCCATACAAAAAGTTATTGCAGAAGTGGCAAAAAATTATGGGATTTCTCAAATTATCGTAGGTCAAAGTGCACAAAGTCGCTGGGAAGAGATTACAAAGGGTTCCTTCCTAAACGTTTTATTAAAAGAGGTTCCTTTTGTTGATTTTCATATCGTAGCTGTCCAACGTCCAACTGACGATGATGCGAACGATACATATGAAAAAGGTGTGCGTGCTTATTTAATCCAAGATCATGAAGACTTTAAAGTAGCATTTACATGTCCTAAATATGTATCCATTGAAGGTATATTCTTCAAAGAGATTGGTACTGACTTTGATAATGGTATTTTTAAATTCACTTACAATGATAAAATGCATGAAGTTCACATATCAGAGGGCTATATACTAGATAAGGAAAAACTTCCATCTGAATTTTTATCACCATTACGTCAATAATAAAAACGCGTTCCCTTGAGAACGCGTTTTAGCTTATCTATAAAATAATGAATATAAATTAAAGTGTAGCATTAATCAAAAGTTGATTTTCACTCCGAGTTGGCGCTTTCCGCGGGCTTGGAGGAAAATAGACTGTTTTCGATGCTCCTCTCAAAAATCACCATACAGCTTTATGCAATTAGGAGTAGCATTTTTATCTTTCACTCTTACCTGACCGTTACACCGCTGAAGCCGGTTTATCTTTAGGTAAGAAAAATGCTACTAGTAATAATAATGGTAGCAAAGATACAACCATCATCGTAAAATCAATACCCCTATGATCCATTAATACACCAATGACCATCGCACCGATTGCACCCATTCCGAAAGCAAAACCAGTTGTTAAACCAGCCATTGTACCAATTTTTGTCGGGACAAGCTCCTGTGCATAGACAACTGTTACCGAGAAGCTAATCATAATAAGTGTACCGATAATCACTAAAAATATCATTGCTGCCCATAACGGTACATAAGGCAATGCTAAACAAAATGGCATCGGTACAACAACAGACAGTATAATAACGTTTTTTCTACCAATTCGATCTGATAATGAACCTCCGAAAAATGTGCCCACGACGCCAAAGGCCATAAAGGTGAAAATTAAAATTTGTCCAAGGCGAAGACTAACACCATAATGATCCATTAAATAAAATACATAAAAACTTGTAATATTAGTTGTATAAAATGATCTCGCAAAAATAATAGTAAATAGTAACGTCAACGCAATACCTACTTGTTTCTTTGTTAATGGGGGCAAATTAGAAACTAATACTCGCTTTTTCTTTGCTATACGTTCTTGCTCCAACTGCTTTTTATACCACTTTGCAATTTTACTTAATAGTAGAATACCAATTGCTGCTACTACTAAGACAATTGCGGCACCACGTTGTCCAAAAATAGCAAAAATATAAGCACTAATTAGTGGTGCGAGCGCTTGCCCAGAGTTACCTCCAACTTGATAAATCGATTGAGCAAGTCCTCTTTTTGAGCCTGCTGCCATAAATGAAACACGTGAACCCTCAGGATGGAAAATAGCTGAGCCAAACCCTAAAAATAATACTGCAATAATAATTATCCAATATTGTGATGTGAACGCTATAATAGCAATGCCTATGAATGAGCTTGCCATACCAATCGGTAGTGCGTAAGGCATCGGCTTTTTATCGCTAGCAAAACCAACAATTGGCTGTAATGCAGAAGCAAACATATTTAATGCGAACGAAATAAGACCTATTTGTGTGAAAGTTAGCCCTAAATCACTCTTCAATATCGGGAACATCGCTGGAATAACTGCTTGCATCGTATCATTGATAAGATGGGCAACAGCTATTGCAATCATAATTGGATAAACTGGATTATTTAAATTTTCTATTTTCTTATTCATGTCGCCACCTACTTTCCAATTTTATTCAATTTCCATTTATAAGAGATCGTCGCATACTCTTAACCTTTTTGCACAAGCTATTCATTGAAATAGCAGTTTTAAGGGAGTTGATTTATGTATGAATATAGACGAATTTTTTAAAGCTGATTTTTGGGAAATGATACTTAGGTCCACACTTTCCTTCTTTGCGTTACTCATCGTAACCCGACTACTAGGAAAAAAACAGCTTGGACAACTTACATTCTTCCACTATACAACAGGTATCACATTTGGTTCCATTGCATCAGAAATAGCAGCACAGGCTGAGACACCCTTTTTAGATGGACTCATTGCCCTCATTTGGTGGAGCGTTTTAACATATTTAATGACCATCATTACCATTAAATCTAAAAAAGCTCGTGTAATTGTTGATGACAAGCCAACAATCCTTATTCAAAATGGAATTATTTTAGAGTCTGCCTTAAAGAAGAATCGTTTGCATATGGATGAATTAGCGATGATGCTAAGGGAACAAGCCGTATTCTCTGTACAAGATGTACAATATGCGTTACTTGAAACTACGGGTAAACTAAGTGTACTACCAAGGCCTGCTGAACAACCAGCTACAAAACAAGATGTAAAGGCCGATGTCACACCACCAACCTATATACCAACAGAAGTAGCTTCAGATGGGAAAGTTATTTATGAAAACTTAGTTGAACTCCAATTAACTGAAGATTGGCTTATGAAAAAGCTGAAAAAGCAAAACGTCCAATCCGTAGAAGATGTTTATTTTGCTCAAGTTCAAGGAAACGGTTCCTTATATGTAAGCTTAAAGGATAAAGCAAGACGATCAAGCTCTTAACAGCTTGTCTCGTCTTGCTTAATCTATTTTTACAATATCTAATGGTGTAACAATGCCGATTAGTTTTTGATGGGGTTTCCCATGCTCCGTTATTAATAAAGCTTCAAAGCGGCGTCCCCGCTCTACGCCTTGTTTAAAAATATCTTCAGCTTCGTAAATGTTTATGTATCTACTTACAAATTTATAATTCACTCTATTCTTTTCATGCATTAATATATCATGTAAGGTCGGAATCTTCTTAGGTATTTGATCGCCTCCCATCATCGTAGCTAACCAGTTTGTAATTCCTACTGTCGTCACAAGCCCTTTAAATTGATCTTTATGATATACAGGGAACTGTGTAAATTTACGATGACGTATAACTTTTAACGCATGTTTCAGTGAATCCCTTTCCTGAAAAACTAGTACTTTTTTATGAAACATTTGACCAACTAGTGTTGGCTTAGCAAGTGTTGCATCTATATATTCAATTCTTTCCACCACGTCTATATGTGGTTCAGCAATGACAAATTCTAACGACGTGCGATGATGAACAATGGCATTTCGTAAATCTGCATAAGAGCGCAAGTCGTCTTCGTATTTACGAACTAGTACATCCTTCTTCTTAGCTTGATCGATAAGACGATAAAAGGGCATAAAGTCCTTTGCACCAACAATATCTCTTAACCTATGATCTATCCGATTAAACGCCGTAAGAAAGCGATCGGAATTTTCTGTAGCCAATTTATCCACATCCTCCTACTTATATTTATATATGTATTTTCCGAGTTGTTCGACAAATCGCGGGTTATAGCTACATTATATTCCTAAGTTATGGATATTCCAAGAACAGTTCTTAGATAAAAAAGCATCAACTCGGTAGGAATTTACCAGGTTGATGCTCTTAAATATGATTAAACCATTAAAATAAAGTTACTTATGTGTAACGGAATAGCACTTCAACAGACATGAAATTCTTACTTTAACCATGTAGCTAAGTACCCTATAGTTTTCTATTAGCAAGGTATATTTCCTTTAAATTTTCGTCATCGATGCATTTTTCTTCATTGTCAAAATTCCTATACTCACACAAATTATTGAGATAACTAATGTTAGAGATAGACTCCACCAATAATCCGACATCTCCATTGTGCCTCTCATTAATTGAACGCCATATACCGGTAATTTCCACGGTGATATTGTCCAAAATGCTCCCACTAAAGAATCTAATATTTGCCCAATAAATATGACAGCGAATGCACATGTTGTTGCTACCACTGTTTTAAAGGCAGCACTCATCATTAATGTCACCGCTATCACTAAGAGTAGCCAAGAAAAATACGTGAAAAAACTTGCCACGAGTGGCCCTATCTCTAATGTTCCATAAAGCACGACCGTATAGTATATGCTCGCAGCGAAACCAGCTAAAATACTAACAAGGCCAACAGTACTCATGACGATAAATTTGCTCATAAAATAAGCGCTGAACGATATAGGACGGACATACAATAAAGTAGCCATTCCACTTGTTCTTTCTTTACTAATGGCTCCTACGAAAGTAGCCATTAATACGAGTAAACCTATCGTTTGAAACTGTCCAATGGAGGCTTGTATTAGGTCAACCGGCATTAATTCAGGCATCAACATTTCAAAGCCTTCTGGTACGTTACCAACAGCATTTAAAATATCCATCATATAATAGTTTGTTAGTGGATCGCTCATGCCGAGCAAAGCAAATACAAGAGGTATCCATAAAAACTTCCAGCTTCGCCAAGCTTCTCTGAATTCCTTTTGCAGAAGTACAGTAAATCCTCTCATATTTTTCTCGCCACCTTCATGAAAATCTCTTCAAGTGATGCTGTTTGTCGCTCCACTTTTCGTATTTTATAAGGATATCTACTCAAATGTTGAAGCAGATCCTGCATACTCGGTTGCTCATCAATAATTTCTATATATACATGATTGCCCTTTATCTCTCCTCTAAGTTCAGATTGACTGGCAAAAAGTTGCGCCTCATTTTCAGTGCTAAATTCTACAACATAATTTGGTTCATCGAAACGTTGTCGAACTTCACGTAATGTCCCCTGTTCTACTAGCTTTCCATCACGTAAAAATAATAATTGATCTGTCATCTCTTCGGCATCATTTAAAATATGTGTTGAATATAAAATAGTTGTTTCTTGCTGTAAGCCCTTCAATAAATCAAGAACTTCCCTACGACCTACTGGATCCAATGCAGACACAGGTTCATCCAATAACAGTAATTTAGGCTTATGAACAATTGCCTGGGAAATTCCAAGCCGTTGCTTCATGCCACCAGAAAACGTGGAAATTTTCTTATTTAAATCATTACCTAGACCTACAAACTCAAGTGTTTTTTGTGCTTCTGCTTTTGCTTTTTTTGCTGGCACACCATTTAACTTTGCCGCCATTTCAGTAAACTCTAACGCACTTAACCAAGGATGGAATTGCGGATATTGTGGCAAGAAACCAATATTAGCTCTTACATCACCATCCAGCATTTTTACACTTCCGGAGGTTGGTTTTAATAAACCTGTTAGCATCGATAATGTCGTAGTTTTACCAGCGCCATTAGGCCCAATTAAAGCTGTCGATGTGTTTTTTTCTAGTGTGAACTCGATTCCATCCACAACTACTCTCTCTGCAAATTGCTTTGTAAGTCCTGTTACCTGAAATAATATCGTCATGATTGCTTTCTCCCAACTATAAAGTATGCAATCGATCCAATATAACTAGTAAAAACAATAAGAAACACCCATAAAATTTTAGGCCCATTTGTTGCATGGACTTTACGTAAATCAACTAAAGCTACAATCATTAAAATAAATTGAACCACTATTAGTGGTGCTATGACTGCCCATGGAACTTTCGCTAACTCCTCCATCATACAGATTCACCTCATCTTTGTTATATTATCACTATAACAAAATCTGTTCTAATATGTATAGCACAAATTTATGTATCTGCAGTTACAAACATTCCGGCTGAGCACTTTCCCGGGGCGTCCGATGAGCCGCATCGCTTGCGCTACAAGATCTCATCAATGATCCTGATTCCCAAGGAGTCACTCAGCCTTCACTCTGATCAATTTAACAAATATCATCCATATGTTTCTTCCACCTAAATTGGGTATACATTAATTCGAATCAAAACCGTTAGGACCATCGACTGCTAACGCCATAGCTAAAGCGTAGAATGTGCGACGTGCTCCAGCACAGTTTGGAGATTCTTTATCAGTAGTTGTTAGGTCTGTAGCCGAGCTAACAGTCCCACCTGTATTTGAAGCATCAGCTAATATATCTAAGCGAGCTAAATCCCAAAGACCTGAACGACCGTGTGATGGGAAGGTACTTTGACCATGTAATGCTCGACCAACTTCAAGTTGGAGTTTAACTGCTTCCCCGATTTTATTATTTATACTTGCAAATCCTTGACCTGTGAATCCAGGATAAACATTGAACAACCCGACCATGGCTTGATTGATCCCCTCGCCCTTATTAGGTATTTGCCACGGATTTTTAATCAACTCGGATGAACCTAACATAGCATTTTCCGGAATGTACATACCCCAATATTTAGCTTTGCTAAACAAATTATTAATTAAAGTGTTTTTGATAGTTGAATAGTTTGTAAAAATATCTTGGTAGGTATTAATCATCTGAGCGACCATAATTCCAGAATCCGAATCAGAATTTGGAACAAGATTGTACCATGATGAAACTGTTGGATTTTCAATCAAGCTTGCAAAGATTTGTAAGAATGTCATTGCAAATGTATTATATGCTGGAGAATCAAATCGAGATCGCAGCATATTATTCGTTAAGTTTACTTCGGAATATCCATGAACCGGAAGAACTCTTTTAGCAGTTAATGCATCGTTAAAAGGCTCTTGTTGAAAACACCCTTTAGAATCATTAGCAACTGACGTATTTGAACCCCAATGGGTATAGCTAAGAACATCTCTGATAGCATTTTTCAAGTTATAGGCAGGATTTAATGAAGCTCCAGTCTTATTCACTTTTACATCATAAACATGTGCCGCCATCCATAAAGCAATTGTATTTAGCGATTCGTTAAGAATAAATCGCTGGTTTTTAGTGTTGAAATAGGAATGGTGATCTATATAATCTCTACCACTTGTTCCTGGTTGAATAGCAGCAAAAGAAACTTGTCCTGAGCTGTCAAGAACTGTTGGCATCTCTAAGTATTTTTTTTGAGGATCGGTGGATAAATCTGCGGTAATTATCCAATATCCTATTTGACCCGAATATGGTCCAGTAGCAAAACGGTACGCTTTTTCTGAATCATTGTATGTCCAAGCAGACGGAGTCCGATGATACATTAAAGCATGGTATTCTATAGAACTTAATACTTCATTAGCAAAATAGTCTCGGTATCGCACTAACAACTCATCTACATTAAAAAGTGATACATCACTTTGAGATTCATCCAACTTCTTAAGCATTGCTACACCAAGATAAAGAAAGCCTGCTAATGGATTGATTGACGGGAAATTATATGTTCTTTCCAAAAGCTTAGGAATAACCGTATTAACCATTTCCTTGTAAACTGCATCACGCTCTCCAACCAATGCCTTTTGTTGAGCGAACTGGGCGCAGAACATCATTAATTGCCCAACACCTTGTTGATATGTGGAAGCATCACCTGTACCATTTAATAAATGATTTTGGAAAAATTTCCGCACTCGTGGATATCGACCTTTATCCTTCTTATAAGGATGGTTTAAAGATTCCTGCTCGTTAGACAATAGAAAAGCTTCTGTAAAGGCTTGAGCCTCTTGTAAGGGTGTAAATGTAGTCAATTGATTCACTCCTAAATTTGTATTTTCAACTTACAAACATTAAAGTGAAAAATATTTCCAAAAATAAACCAATTTATTATTTTTTGTGCTGATCACCATAACGTGGGGTTGTATATCCAACTTTTTAGTTTTATCGGAACACTTTCAGGAATTATCGCCCAACTTTTTAGTTTTATCGATGAACTTTCACGTTTTATCACCCAACTTTTAACTTCTTTCAGCGGGTGTCCAAACGTCCGCTGAAAGAAGTTAAAGCCTGCGGCAGATGTCACGGAATCAGAAAGGAGTTCTTTGTGCGAGCACAAAGGCGATTCCGGACGCAATTATGCCGAGGCATAATTGATTTTTTATCGACATCCACTATTCAAAGCGCAAAAATGTATAATTCACTAACTAAAAAAGAAGATGTACCAAAGTTGAAATAACCTTTTGGTACATCTTCTCATTTATTTGTATAGCTTCTGCAACGCATCTGCCATTTTTGGACGAATTGTTACTTGTGGGCGGGCGTTCTTTACGGCCACTTCCGCTTCCTCTAGAGAATTGGCCATGCCAAGCTCCATTAATACAGCAGTGGCAGCCACTCCAGCGCGACCTCCCCCGCTTCCGCAATGGAAGTACACTTTCTGCCCATTCTCATAGGCAGAAACAATTTCTTTCGCAACTTTTTGAATAGATGGCGCTACTTCTATGTCCTCATCAGCAATTGGCATATGCTTGTACGCATATGAAGCCGCTTCTTGCTCCTCATTAGATAAGCCATTTACTCGAACATCAATGACGATATCAACCGTTTCTTGTTCAAAAGCTAAATCTGCATCTTTCGCACCGCCAAAGAATAATCGATCCTTCACTAATACATCGTAATTTTTCTCCATTGTATGCACGCTCCAAACGACTATTTAAGTAAATGCTTAATATCATCATAAAATGGAAGAGCCGTTAATGCCCCTGCTTTAGTAGCTGCTAAAGCACCAAGCTTATTACCAAAGCTTACACAACGAACAAGTTCCTCTTCCGTTGTAGGTAAACCATTATAATGAACATCGCGTAATACACCAGCCATAAATGCATCTCCGGCACCTGTAGTATCTACTGGCACAACCTTTTCTGTCGGTACATGGATAACCTCACCATTTAATACCGCATATGTGCCATTTTCCCCTACTGTTACTAAAATAATAGGCACTAAATAACTGTTTAATTGCTCAATTCCCTCTTCCAAGCTAGTTGTTTCTGTCAGGAAAAATAATTCTTCATCAGTTACCTTTAAAATATCTACGTGCTCAAAAAATGACGTGATCGTTTCGCGGCAAACCTGCTCACTGCTCCAGCGTAGAGGACGAATATTCGCATCCATTGCGATAATTGCCCCTTTTTCCTTTGCCATCTCTACAGCAGCGCGTGTTGTATCAAGGGCTGTAGGATGGAACATTGTACCTGAGCACACAGTTAGAGCAGATGCATGTTTAAATGCTGCTTCATTTAAGTGTGTTGCTTCTACTTGTAAATCTGGCGTCTCATCGACATAATCTTTAAAAATTCGCTCACATGCTTCTGTTAAATGTACATAGACACCGCTAACACGCTTCGTAGGGTTAAATACTGCATAATCTAGGCTTACCCCTTCTTGTGCAAGGCCATCTCGAACAAACTGAGAACCTTCGTCATCTCCTGTGATCGTAATCAATGACGATGGAGCCCCGATACGGCTAATTCCCGCAGCAACATTTACTGTTGCGCCACCCATATATTTAGTAAATGATGTGTTTGTTACATCATCAGCGATATAGTCAATAAAAGCATCTCCATAAACTAAAATATAATCCTTATCTTCCTTTGTCATTGTTGTCCTCCCGAAACTCTAGTCATTATAGATTAACACGAAATCTGATATCGTATAAAGTTTTAAACTTTCGGAAAAATAGTATCAGAATATCACCATTTACTCAAAAACTTGAGTCATGCTCTATCTTTGTTATACTTGCCTATAGAAAGGTGGGGATTTTGACAATGAGTATTACAATTCGACAAGCGCAACCACAGGATGCCCATGCCGTTGTACCATTAATTATTGATGCGATTGGTGATATTGCCAACCGTTTAACAGGTGAACAAACAGCGAAAGCCGTTGAACAAGAACTTACTGTACTATTCAAGCGTGAGGACAATCGACATTCCTATTTAAATACTTTTGTTGCTATTGAGAATGAGCAAGTATTAGGAACTCTTGTTTACTATAATGGTGTCGAAGCCATTCATATGGATGCAAATCTCGTAAAATGGCTTGAAGAAAAAAATGCGCCATCCATCATCATCGATAAAGAAGCTCATGAAGATGAATATTATATTGATACTATTTGTGTAGCACCAGAAGCTCGTGGTAAAGGGATAGGAACATCATTACTACAATTTTCCATAGAGGAAACACAAAAACGAGGCTATACAAAATTATCATTAAATGTTGAAACGGAAAAAGAAGACGCTCGTCGCCTTTATGAACGCATGGGCTTTGTCATTACAGAGCCATGGTCCATAATTGATGAGCCATTTCATCATATGGTAAAGCAATTTTAGGAAGTGAAACAAAAAAACATGAAGAAAAATTTATTTTATCCTCTTTTAATTGTCATTGCTTCTAGTAGCTACGGTGTACTATCGACAATTGTCAAAGTAGCTATGCAGCATGGCTTTACAACAGGAGAGGCAGTATCAAGTCAATATATTATTGGCTTTATGCTTGTTGCAACTATTTTTATAGTGACACAAAGACAATTACCGAAGCTTTCTAAAAAGGGACTGCTTATTTTGGTGTGCGCCGGGATATTTACCGGAACTACAGGAATTATATACGGCGAATCATTAAAGTATCTACCAGCCTCTCTTGCAGTAGTAATGCTCTTCCAATTCACATGGATCGGCTTATTAATAGATTGCGCACTTCATAAACGCTTACCAAGTCGGGCTGAAGTGATTTCCATCATTGTATTATTTGCCGGAACTATTTTAGCTGCTGGTGTACTAAATGTAGATTTAAGCGGTATTGCTATTCAAGGCTGGCTACTAGGTTTTGCTGCTGCCTTTACTTTTGCTTGCTTTATCCAATTTAACTCTCGTCACGTGGAAGGTATTACAACTACATCACGAGTGTTGATTGTTTCCTTTGTCGCTCTGATCATGATTAGTATTTTCCTAAACCCTGAAGTACTTTGGAACGGTAAATTATTTGCCGGGGGGTTATGGAAATTCGGACTAGCACTGGGACTCTTCGGTATTATTTTGCCAATTTATTTATTCTCTATAGCTGTTCCGAAAGTGGGAGGAGCTCTTGCCTCTATTTTAAGTGCTATGGAGTTGCCTGTTGCTGTAACCGTTTCAGTTATTGTTCTCCATGAACCATTAACTTCTTTACAAATAGCGGGTATTATTTTGGTTATTTTAGGTATGATGTTACCGACAATACTTTCGCAACGACGACAAAAGCAAAAATCTTTAGAGCCTATTAGTAAGTAAATACTTTGATTAGAAAGGGAGATATATCATTTTTTTGATACATCTCCCTTATTTCTTTTATAAACCAAGCGCTCGGTACATAAACGCTGTAAATTGTGCGCGTGTTAAGTTTTCATCCGGTCTAAAATTACCGTTCTCATCGCCTAGTGCAATGTTATGGTCCGCTAGTGTAGCAATGTATCCACTCGCCCAGTGTGATGGATCGACATCCTTGAACGTACTATTGCCCTCTGGCGTTAGGCCAAATGCAATCACCATCATTTTTGCCATTTGGGCACGTGTTATATATGCATCTGGGCGGAAAGTTCCGTTTGTACCATCCACGATACCTGCTCGTTGCAGTCGTGTAATTTGTTCATAATATACATGGTTTTTAGGTACATCCGAAAATGATACAGCCTCTCGAATTGGTGTTGGTTGTAACGCACGGTCAATCATAAGCACCACATGCTGACGTTGAGCCAGATCGTTTGGTCGGAAAGTGCCATCTGGATAACCTTTAATAATGCATCGCTTGGCAACTTCTTTAATCATATCTTGTGCCCAGTTCGTGGAAATATCATTGAAAGTAATATCACAGCCACTACTCTCTTTCATCCATCGAGCATATAACGTTATGTCTGCTGTGACTACATCTTTCGCAAAATCCCATGCCTTTGTGAAGTCTTTATTTTTATACCAGCCGATAAATATGTGGCCTTCCTTCGTTGGTTTAGAAGCAGCCTTCACTAAAGCTTTATACACCACTGTTTGTGACGGGATTTTACTACCTCCGTTTGAATCAAAAGTAACGATAAAACTACCTTCTGACACATTATCCTTTGTCCATTTCGCATACAACGTTATGTCTGATGTTACTTTATCTTTCGCAAAGTCCCATACATTTTTAAGCTCTGCATTCTTATACCAGCCAGTAAATTGATAGCCATCCTTCATTAGAGTAGTTGGGGCCTTCACTAGGTCATTAAATCCAACTGTTTGTGGCTGTACTTCACTCCCACCATTGGAGTCAAAAGTGACAGTATTTAGATGCGTCCAGCCAGATCCTCCACCTGCTGTGTTATCCTTTATCCATTTCGCATATAACGTAACATTTTGGGTCACTACGTCTTTTGCAATATCCCATGGTACTGTCAATTCTTTATCTTTGTGCCAGCCGTCGAATGTATAACCTTTCTTCTTCTGAGCAGCTGGTACTTTCACTAATTCGTTATATCCCACTTTTTGTGAAGAAACTTCGCTTCCTCCATTGGAATCAAATGTAACAATGTAACTTGCTTTCGACCATTTAGCATGTAGTGTGATATCTTTTTTCACTACATCTTGATCGAAATTCCATACTTCTGTCAGTTCCTTATCTTTATACCAACCTGCAAATGTGTATCCTGCTTTTACTGGATTAGATAGTGCTTTTATAAATTCACCATATTCTACAGATTGGGATGGAACTTCACTTCCGCCATTGGCATCAAAAGTAACGATGAAGCTTTCTTTCGACCATTTAGCGTATAGCGTGATATCTTTTTTCACTACATCCTGATCGAAATTCCATGCTTCTATCAGCCCTTTATCCTTATACCAGCCTTCAAATGTGTATCCCGCTTTTACTGGAGAGGATGGTATTTTCACTAATTCACCATGTTCTACTGTTTGGGATGGAACTTCGTTTCCTCCATCGGTATCAAACATGACAGCAAGAGGACTCCACTTAGCGTAAACAGTCATTGGTTTGGATACAGTATCACTCCAGTTTATCGTATAATCTTCATCTTCAAACCATCCCAAAAAGGATTTCCCACTCTTAAATTGAAATTTAAAAGGAGTTGTAGCCCATTGGAATTCATGTACTCCATGAAAGGTTATAAAATCTAATTGATTATAACTAAATGCTTCCGATTCTATTGTGGTCACACTTGCGGGGATTTCTACACTTGTCATCTGATTATAAGCAAATGCATAGTTTTCTATCGTTTTTACGCTTGTGGGGATCTCTATATTTGTTAATTGATTACTAAAAAATGCTCGCTCTCCTATCGTTTCTAAGCCTGAGGATAGTTCTATACTTGTTAATCGATTTTCAGAAAATGCACTGTTTCCTATCGTCGTCACACTTGGGGGTAGTTCTATTTTTGTTAATTGATTTTCAGAAAATGCACCGATTTCTATCGTTGTCACGCTTGTGGGGATTTTTATACTTGTTAATTGATTATCAGTAAATGCAAATGGTTCTATCTTTTTCACTCTTGAGGGGATTTCTATACTTGTTAATTGATTTTTAGAAAATGCACTGCTTCCTATCTTTGTCACGCTTGATGGTATTTCTACACTTGTTAATTGATTTTCAGAAAATGCACCGATTCCTATTGTTGTCACGCTTGATGGTATTTCTACACTTGTTAATTGATTATCAGCAAATGCTCTCTCTCCTATCGTTGTCACACCTGATGGTATTTCTACACTTGTTAATTGATCATCAGCAAATGCACGATCTCCTATCGTTGCTACGCTTGATGGTATTTCTACACTTGTTAATTGATTATCAGCAAATGCACCGATTCCTATCGTTGTCACACTTGATGGCATTTCTACATTTGTGAGTCGTTTATTAGCAAATGCTCTGTATCCTATTTCTAAAACTGGTTTACCATTGATTTCATCAGGGATAACGATATCCTTTGAAGAACCCTTATAGCCCGTAATGACAACACCATTGAACATACTTCGCGTTATGAACTCATCTTCATTTTCATTTATTGCTGAGACTTCATCTTCATTGTTTGGTGCTTTGCCATTTTCTTCATTATTACCTAGTGTTTCATTTTCATCATTATCACTTGGTGCTCCGTTCCCTTTTTCATTTTCAATTGGGGCTATATGATCGACTTCATTATTTGATGTTACAGTTTCATCTTCGTTGTTTAATGCTTCGCTTTCATCTTCATCATTCGGCGTTACAATATCATTCTCCGCATTGCTTATCGCATAAACAGATAGGCTGCCCAATGACAATTGAGAAAACACTAAAAGCGTGGAAACTAATACTAAAAAGGCTTTTTTCATTTAGTAATCTCCTTTCAAAACTAAACTCTGGTATCACTTCTAAATCAGGGTCAACATACAAAAAAGTTAACTTCCTCTTGCTCTGATCAGCTTGCGTTTTCGTATTAGATGAATGAAAAAGAAATACTTAGAAACATCAATACTATTATCACAAATACAAGATTATTTACTTTTTACACTTAATCTATACCTCTAACCGAACCTCTTTAAACATATTTTCCCTCTTTTAAGTATTTTTTTACTTTTCGTCGCTTGCAATTACCTAGTGCGAATTGAATCTTGTGCAATGACATACCCCAGAGTTAGTGATGGTACCACTCCTGGATTCTTGCAACAGTAGAATCATCACGAACCATTTTTCAACACTTTTTTTGAAAAATTATTCCATTTTTAAAAACAAAAAAAACATCCTTCTATCTTAAATCTTAAAGATTTAAGATTTTGCTCATTAAAATTAAAATCTACTGAAAAAAATGCAAATCAATCTTTGCTTACTTTTGAACATATTTTGATAAACTACTTATTTGCATCATTATGATAATTATGTTCAACCTTATTTTTGAGATTGAATCAGGTGATGTTCACTAGGAATTACCTCATAAAGAAAGGACTTTTCTCCACCTACTACAAGACAAAATCAATATTTGTTGGTTTTTAAACAAAACGTGATAATTTCAATTTTGTAGTAATAAGAGTTTCAAATTCACATCCAATCTGACGATCAATAGACAGATAAAATCTATTTATTTAAGAACGATTAAACGGCTTAAACCCACTAAAATACCGGGCTTAAGCTGCTTTAAACATTTTTGAGAATTCCCATTCTCTACTTGATAGAGAGCGGACCACAACCGAACTAATCTGTTTGCCTAGAATCATGATTTAGGGATTCCTTTCAAAATCCCCAAAATCAACATTTGTTCACTTTCGTAATAATCTATCCTCAAAACTCTTAAACTTGAAACTCTCCGCTACTTTAAAGAGTTTCCAACTTTAGTGAAGCACTATTGCTATCTAGTATTTACATAGTTATGATGAATCTAATTATAATTTTTTAATTATTCTAACATTAATGTTGGGTTTTAGTATTATACTGATAGTATGTAAGTTTTTCACTATAGGGAGGAGGAAGATTATGCAGAGAACACGTATCTTCGGTTTTTTACTTGTGCTGATGGTTATCGTCTTAGCTGCTTGTAGTAGTGACAAGGCTGCTACAAAAGATAGCGGCAAAACGTCCAGTTCTGAAAAGACCGATGTAGCGGCTACGCCATCTGGAAAGCTTGTTATTTATACAGGACGCGATGAAGAGATGGTGCAAAAGGTAATCGATCAGTTTAATGAAAAGTATCCGGACATTGAAGTGGAATTTTTAACGATGGGCGCACAGCAAATTTTAGAACGCCTACGTGGTGAAAAAGCAAATCCTCAAGCTGATTTTTGGTGGGGCGGTACGCAATCTGCACTAACTGTAGGCGCCAATGAAGGTTTGCTTCAAGCTTGGAAGCCTAGCTTTAACGACTCCATTGATGCGGCTTATAAAGATCAAGATGGTCGTTGGTTTGGTGAAATGTTACTGCCAGAAGTCATTATGATTAACAAGGATGTATTAACGAAAGAAACGGGTCCACAAGATTGGGATGATTTATTAGATCCAAAGTGGAAAGATAAAATTTTAATTCGTGGTGTGTTAGCATCTGGGACGATGCGTACTATTTATTCATCTATGATTTTACGTCAAGGTGCAGATTCGCCTGAGAAGGGCTACGATTGGTTATTAAAATTAGATGCCAACACGAAGGAATATACACAAGATCCAAATGCACTTTATTTAAAGATGACACGACAAGAAGGCAGTATTTCTTTATGGAATTTACAAGATATTTTATTAAAGAAATATACGACTGATTATCCGTTTGATTATATTTATCCGAAAAGTGGTGCACCGATTTTAGTTGATGGTGTTGCTGTTGTCAATAATGCCAAAAACTTAGAAAATGCAAAGCTCTTCGTAGAGTTCTTATTTGAAAAAGGAATGGTCACTCAGCTAGCAAACGATTACTATCAAATTCCTACTCGCTCCGATATCGATAAAGCTGCAATGCCTGAGTGGTATAAAGAATTAGACTTAAAAACGTTTGATATAGACTGGAAACTCATGACTGATAAAGAAGCAGAATGGATGGAGCATTGGGATAATAATATTAAAGGGCGCGGAAAAAAGTGATCGAGAATTAAAAAGTTGTGAACCTGTCCTATGTTGCTAACAGGTTACTCACAAAAAATCAGGAATGATATTTGTTAAAACGTATGTCATGCATATAAGTTGATTGGAGTGGAGACTGGGCGACTCCTTGGGGATCAGCGATAGAGGAACGAAGGCTAAAACCATCACATCCTGTGATAACGCCTTCGTGACCAACATCGTGTTGGCCCGAGACCCTGCAGCGAAGCGAAGCGGCTCATCGGACGCCCCCAGGAAGCTCTGCTCTGCGCGAAAGCGAAGCGTCAGCGGCAAATGTTTTATCTGTGCGAAAGCGAAGCGTCAGCAACAAAGCGCCCAATCGGAACGGAAATCAACCCCACGTTATGGTGATGAGCCTTTTAATATCATAAGACATCTATGAATATTGTTCATATCTTTAAGCCTCGAGTATATTTTTGCTCGAGGCTTCATGTAACTAATTTTCTAACGGGAAAGGAGCATTTCAGTTGAAAAGTGTCAAAATAAAAAATGTCTCTAAGAAGTTCGGTCACATTCATGGCGTAAAAGATTTAGATCTTCATATTAAAGCTGGTGAATTTTTCACCTTCCTCGGCCCAAGTGGTTGTGGAAAAACGACTACATTAAGGATGATAGCCGGCTTTTATTACCCAAGCGAAGGGAAAATTCTTTTTGATGATTTTGATGTGACAAGGCTTCAACCTAATAAGCGGAACATCGGTATGGTGTTTCAAAATTATGCCCTCTTTCCACATATGACGGTAGATGAAAATATTGCCTTTGGCTTACAAGTACGAAAATTTTCGAAGTCGGAGATCAAACAAAAGGTTGACCGTATTAGAGGGCTCGTTCATTTATCGCAATATGGTAATCGGAAAATTAATGAATTATCTGGTGGGCAGCAGCAACGGGTTGCATTGGCAAGAGCACTTGTGATAGAGCCCGATATTTTATTGTTAGACGAGCCATTGTCGAATTTAGATGCTAAATTACGCGAAGAAACGCGCGTTGAAATAAAACGTATTCAATCCGAGCTCGGTGTTACAACCATCTATGTTACGCATGATCAAATGGAAGCTATGTCCATGTCAGATCGGATAATGGTCATGGAAAATGGGAACGTCAGACAAGTCGGTACTCCGCAAGAAATTTATAATCGACCTTCTAACCGCTTCGTCGCAGATTTTATTGGTGAGACAAACTTAATTGAGGCGATAATTGATGCTGTTAATGGTGACGATGTACAAGTAAAAACAGCAAGTGGACTTGTTTTGACTGGGCGAAAGCAACAAAGCTCCCCCACTTTAACGCATATGATTGGAGACAAAGTGTTTATTTCTATTCGTCCTGAATCTATTAATCAAGGTACTGGTGAAAACACATTAACAGGTAAAATCACTTTTGTTGAATTTACAGGAATTAGTGTGAACTATATTGTAGAATGTCTAGATTTTTCACTAAAAGTAATGATTATCAATATGAACGGTCACTTAAAAAAGATTGGCGAAGACATCACCTTAAATATAGCCCAAGATTCACTGTATTTTTTGGGAGAATAGGAGGGTAACAACATGGAAAAAACACACCTCAATCCTTCTGAAGGAAATGCATGGACACGACTAACTAGGTCAAATTGGTTTGTCTATATTTTAGTTGCACCTTTATTTTTAGTGTTGTTTGCCTATGTAGTATACCCGTTCTATCAAACTTTTACAGAAAGCTTTTCTGGTGATGATGCACTATCTAATTATAAAAATTTCTTTAGTATAGCTAGCCCAGCAAATATAGAGGCATTGTGGACTAGTATTTATATATCCGTTATCAGTGTTATTTGCTGTGCAATCGTCGGTGTAGCTATGGCATTTTTATTGGAACGCTATGATTTCCCAGGCAGACGAATACTCTCTGTTTTAGTATTGGTACCCATGGCTCTTCCGCCGTTAGTAGGTGTGCTGTCCTTTACATTTTTGTATGGTGAGAGTGGTATTTTCCCACGTGCGTTTCAGCACCTTTTCGGTTTAGAGCAAGTTCCATTTTCATTAAAAGGCATATGGGGGGTTATCATAGTACATGCATTCACGATGTACACTTACTTCTACTTAACCGCCTCAGCAGCTATAAAAGGTCTTGATCCAGCTTTAGAAGAAGCCGCAACAAGCTTAGGTGCCGGGCGTGTTCGAGTATGGATAAAAGTTATTCTGCCCATGTTAACACCCTCGATTGTTGCCTCATCCTTACTCGTATTTATGATTTCTATGGCATCCTACACTGCACCTTTAATGTTCGGTGTTGAACGCACGATGACCATGCAAATCTATTTATCACGTACGAATGGGAATTTAGATATGGCAGCGACACAATCTATGATTTTATCCTTTGTGTCCATTACCTTTTTAATTATTATGCGCTGGTATCAAAACCGCCGAAATTACCAAAATCTCAGCAAGGGTATTAGTGTTCATCGATCTGAAGTGTCTTCAAGACGTATGAAAGTTATGGCGACTATTGCGTCTTTCATAGGTACATTAATTTTAATTTTGCCGATTTTAGTGCTTATATTAATTTCATTTTCCGTTGATGGTGCATGGAAAACGCAAATTCTCCCAACAGACTATACATTGGATCATTATCACGCTCTTTTTACAGATGAACGGACGTGGCGACCGATTTGGAATTCTGTTCGAATGGGGATTGTTGCCACAATCGGCAATATCATTTTCGGTGTTGCGGCAGCCTATGCTATGGTACGGTTAAATTTTAAAGGTAAAACATTACTCGATATTTTAATCATGGTTCCTTGGGCATTGCCAGGTACGGTTGTAGCTGTCAATTTGATCGCAGCCTTTAGTACGGAAAATATCTTCTCCTTTAATCAGGTTCTTATCGGGACGTTCTGGATTTTGCCGTTAGCTTATTTTATTAGACATTTACCTCTTGTTTTCCGATCAACATCGGCATCACTTGTGCAATTAGATCAATCTATCGAAGAAGCATCCCGAAGTTTAGGTGCAACATGGTGGTATTCATTTAGACGTATTGTATTACCACTTACATTTACGGGCATTTTGGCAGGTACATTACTAGCACTTGTTCAAAGCTTTGGCGAATTCGTAGCGTCTATTCTTCTTTACAGTACGTCAACGATCCCATTATCAGTGGCGATATTCCAAAAATTGTATTCTTTTAAATTTGGAACTGCTTGTGCATATGGTGTCTTACAAATTTGTTTAATTTTAATTGTACTTATTATTTCCGAGAAGTTATCTAAAGGCAGTGCTGGTTCGGCCATATAACTGCCAATCTACTAGGAGGCAATAACTATGTTTGAAGATTTCCGCAACAAGACCCAGCGAGAAGATGGGATGATCTTTCCTTCTAATATTTATCGTAAAATTGTCTTGCAACCAGCTTACGATGAAGCTAAGAAAAATTTTTTAACAATTATGTTGCAAATCAATATTGCACACTTAAAAATGTTAGAAGAACAGGGTCTAGTCAAAAAAGAAGAGGCTAAAGAAATTGGTACTGCTTTAAAAAAACTAGACTTGAACTATTATCGTATAGAGGATTACAGCCCGCGATATGAGGATTTGTTTTTCCGCATCGAAAATAAATTAATAGAGCTTGCTGGTGATGTTGCAGGGAATCTTCACATTGGTAGAAGTCGTAATGATATGGGCATTGCCATCTATCGCATGACTTTAAGAAAAAAATTGTTGTTGCTTATGCAAGAATTACTGACATTACGGGATGATTTAATCGCAGCTGCTGAGGAGCACGTTGATACGATTATGATTGGCTATACACATACGCAGCAGGCACAGCCAACAACCTTTGCGCATTATTTGAAAGCTGTCATCGATCAACTTGAACGAGACTTTGAACGTTTACAACATGTCTATAAAACGGTGAACCGCAGTAGCATGGGGGCTGCGGCATTAACGACAACAGGCTTCAATATTAATCGAGAGCGCATGCGTGAGTTATTGGCATTCGATGATATTATCGAAAATGCGTGGGATGCTGTTGCTGGTGCCGATTATATTGCAGAGGCAGCGAGTATCGTGCAACTTGCGGCACTTAATCTTGGCCGCACATCCCAAGATTTCTTACTATGGGCTACACAGGAATTCAATGCATTTACGCTAGCAAGCCCGTACGTGCAAGTTAGCTCTATCATGCCACAAAAGCGCAATCCTGTTTCGATCGAGCATACACGTTCATTGCTATCAGCAGTTGTTGGTGATGCTAGTACAGTATTACAAATGGTACATAATACACCTTTTGGAGATATCGTAGACACAGAGGATGATATGCAACCTTATTTATGGCGCGCCATCGACCGTTTAATAGGTATTTACAAACTATTTGGTTCACTTGTTGTCACGATGGATGTAAACAAGAAAAAACTAAGAAATCGAGCAGAAAACAGCTTTGCCAATGTGACAGAGCTCGCCGATACGTTTGTGCGCACTGAAGGGATTTCCTTCCGCCAAGCACATAGTATTGTTAGTAAATGTATTAAAGTATTGCTCTCTCATGGGGAGGAATCTCTAGCAAGCCTTACATGGGGTCTTGCCAATACACAATCTAAATTAATTACTGGTAAACCATTAAAAATTTCCGAGGAAGATTTTTATAGCACATTAAAACCAGAAACTTTCGTCGGTGTACGTACATTATTTGGTGGTCCAGCGCCCGTAACGATGAAAGAATCTCTTGAACGCTCCAAGGCAAATTCTCATAACCTTAAAGAGTGGGTTAGTTTGAAAGAGTCTATGATTATTGAGGCAGAAAAACAATTAACAGTAATAATCGAGGAATGGAATCAATGATGGAATGGCTACTTATAATTGACGGTGGTGCTACAAAAACGGCATGTGCGCTCGTACATGCCGAGTCTGGTGAAATAAAATATACAACATCAACAAGTGGCACGAATTATCAAGCAATCGGTGCTGCATCTACTACAGAAATATTGCAAGCATTATTAGCAAATGTGCAGGACTTTTTACAACAGCATGATGATTCAAATATTGCTGTTGCTACCTTTGCAATGGCTGGGATTGATTCTCCCAAAGATCATGAAACCGTATCAGCAATCGTTCATAGTGCACTATCTACATTACAGTTAAAGATAGATACGCTTATTATAGAAAATGATGCACAAGCCACTTTACTTGGTGTTACTGCTGGACAGGCAGGCGCATTACTCATTGCTGGAACAGGAGCCATTGCGTACGCATTTGATGGTACACAAATAGTACGTGCAGGTGGTTGGGGGCATCGTGCAGGAGATGAAGGCAGTGGCTATTGGTTAGGACAAGAGGTTATACGCGCCATTTTCCGCATGGAAGACGGGCGTGGTGAGCCGACCCTATTAAAAAGTCCTGTCTATGATTACTTACGAATCCAAGATGTTACAGAGCTAGCTTCCTGGCTATTCCGTCCATCCTACACGAACGCGCAGCTTGCAAAAATGGGTGCATTCTTGGCAGATGCCGTGACTAAAAAGGATTCATGTGCCATTCAAATATCAAAGCGTGGTGCTCAAGAATTAGTACTCCTTGCATGCGCTGTGTTGAAAAAAATTGACTATAAGGGCGATACATTCAACCTTTATTGTAATGGTGGTGCCATTAAGCATAATCCATTAATTTTCAAAACTTTTTCATATGAAATGAAATCGATGTATCCACAAATTGAGATTTCTCTATGTCAGCATCAGCCTATCCTTTATCTTATAGAGCGAACAAAAATGGCCTATGACAGTTTGTAATGTCATAGGCTCTTCATGTTGTTGAAAAACTATTATTCAATTAAGGTGTCTATTTAAATAAAGTATGACTCTTCTGTAAAACGAGGGGTTGATTTCCGTTCCGACTGGGCGCTTTGTTGCTGACGCTTCGCTTTCGCACAGTTAATACATTTGTTGCTGACGCTTCGCTTTCGCACAGAGCAAAGCTTCCTAGGGGCGTCCGATGAGCCGCTTGAGCCAACACGATGTTGGTCACGAAGGCGTTATCACAGGACGTGATGATTTTAGCCTTCGTTCCTCTATTACTGATCCCCAAGGAGTCGCCCAACCTCCACTCCAATCAACCACTCCACATAAAATGTAACTTCTGGCATGTCATTCACATCTTTTTCGTTCTAACATTAAAGTGCCATTTTTTTCAGTTCATTTGTCGTGAAATATAAATAGCTGTCCTTCACAAATAAATCTTTCGTTTCTTCCCTATTTAACATTTGTTCTCCGCTTCCATCTGGACGAATCTTCGTTAAATACGCTCCGTGTGAATAATTACTAAAATATAGCCAGCCATCTGCATAAACGAGGTACTGTGCACGCGAATTAGAGACGCGTTTCGATTTACCTGTTTTTAAATCAAGGACATACAATTTATTATCATCAGCAACATTACTATAAAATATTTGTTGCCCTACTTGTGCAGCGAAATCTACATTGTGAAAGTAGTTATACGTCGTACTCGTTGCTTTCGGGTAGTCGTTAGCAATCCACGTATGATCCTTTGCCATCGTTCGATCATCCACTAAAAAGTATTGATAGCGAACCGCCCCTTTACGATCAGGCACCGGGTCATTCCATGTTGTATCGAGGTGATACCATTGACCATCCAGCTTTACTAAATTCCAAGCATGTCCCTCCTGTCCGACATAGCCTACGATATATTTTGTTTCTATACCTAGCTTTTGTAACATCGAATGAGCGAGCAATGCATAGCCCTGACAAACGCCGCCATGTTCTGCAAGCACTGTATAAGCGCTGTGTGGACTTGAATTCGTTTGATCCGTATAGGCGGTATTGGCGACGATATAATCATTGACCGCCCTAACCTTCTCTACTTCACTTAACGATTTCTCATTGATAGAGGCTACAATCTCTTGCACATTCATTTCAACGAATGCTGCCTGTTCTGGTGTCATTAAATAGCTTTGCTCTCCAAAGATTTTGGCTGTTTTTCTTCCATATTCAAAACGAATTGAATGTTTACTAATATGTCCATATACATAATCATCTCGTTTTATAGCATTTTCATAGGCTTCTTCCACTAGCTGTTCAATTCTTTGTGTATCGCCTTTATATTGAATCTCAAACGTAGGTGAAAAACTACTATAGTACGCATACATCGCATCAGCCATTTCCTTTGCATTTGTTACAACTAACTTTGCTTCAGGTTTTTTGGCTACAGGCGCTGTAACGGCTCCTTCTTCTGGCTTTTCTTCTATAGGTGTGGCCGTTTCAATGGAGGCATTCTCTGAAAGTTTAGCAGTAACATCTATGATTTTGTCCTTTGTTGAAAGAAGCATCGTTTCTATTTCATCATTATTTGACCAAGTCATTACTTGTTGCACAACTGCTTTACCAGCCGTATAAATAGGGTCAATAAAAATAATTAAAATTACGATAATGGCTAATTTTTTCCACAAAATCCTCACCTCCAAACGTTATCCTGTTTTCATTATATACAAAAAAAGCACAAAGGACTCACTTGGAAGTCCTTTTGTGCTTTCATTTTATTAATAGATAAGTATTTGAAGTTTATTTTATTTTAAACTTCTGTTCTTTGCCATTAACATTATAAACTAAATAATTATCATTAATTCTTAAATCAGAAACTGCTTGCTTCACGAGCACCTCAGTTTTTAATGTTTTAAGATTTAATTTTGTTAAGTAGCCACTGTTACTGTAATCACTGAAATATAAAAAGTTATCTGCTCCTGTAATATACAAGGCACGTCTATCAATGACCTTTGTTTTCTTACCGCTTGCTAAATCAAGCGTATACAATTTATCTTTGTCTGCCGTATTGCTAAAGTACAGTGTATTATTAACCTGATATGCAAAATGAACATTTTGCATATAGCTATAATTTGTACTTGTTGCAGCAGGATAATTTGATGCTATCCATTTATGATCTTTCTTAAGCTGTGCATCCGTTACTAAAAAATAATCGTACGAAGAAGCACCGAAACGATTTGGTAATGGATCATTCCATGTTGTATCTAAATGATACCATTTACCATCAACCTTCACTAAATTCCATGCATGTGCCTCGTTACCATTAACAGTACCCACAACATATTTTACATCGAACCCAGCTTGTTCTAACATTTTATAAGTTGTTAACGCGTAGCCCTGACATACAGCTTGTCCTTCCATTAACAATGCATAAGCACTATGGGGACTAGCCTTTGTTTTAGTACCATATGCTGTATTTGACACAATATAATCATTAATCGCTTTTACTTTTTCGAATTCTGTTTTCATTGAAGGCTTAATAATCGTTTTTAATATTTGATCTACCTTTTTTTGTACGGCCGCTTCTTGTGTTTGGTTAGTCAAATACTTCACTTTAAATGTCACATTGCCCGTTGAGTCTGCAGAAATAGCAGTACTTTCCATATGACCACTCGCATAGACTGCTTGCTCCTGTGCTTTTTCAAAGGACTCCATAAAATTCTTTTTGAAATCAGTCATTGATCCACTATATGTAATTTTAATTTCGGGAGCGAAATTATTTAATTGCTTTACGATTTCTGTTGTGAATTGATCCCAAGTTGTTACTTTTGTATCAGCTACTACATTATAAGCAAACACAGAGGAAGTATTTACTGAGCGAGCGTCTGCATTTTGAGCATAGGCTGCTGTTGGACTTAACATCAGTAATGCTGCTCCGCTTATCAACCATTTCTTCACAATAAATCACCTTCCATTTGTTATATTCTTGTAATCAGAATAACAGATAAAGGAACTATAAATCTATCGGACAAGTTCACTATCCGTGACTTTCAACTGTATACATAACACACGAACCATAGGTATAAATTCCCTAAAATAAAATATAAGTATCGAATTAAACTATATTTTTGTAAAAAAATAAAAACTCACTTGTTTTTAAGTGAGTTTTCTATATATTAATGATCTTTTTTTATAGGGTAGGCTTCTCTTTATTTAACGACTTTTCACTACTAAATTGACTGCTTCTTGAATAGCTTCATTCATTTTCTCGCCATCACCTTCAGCATTTTGTACACATTCTAAAAGATTCGTACTAACAATAACACCAACTGTACGATCTACTGCTGAGCGTACTGCCGATAATTGAGTAATGACTGCCTTACAGTCCTTTTCTTCTTCCATCATTTTTAAAATTCCACGTAGCTGACCTTCCATCCGTTTCACACGATTTTTCACTTGATCTGAATATTCCATCATCATAGCTCCTTCTTTCTATACTCGCTACGTTCTTGAGTAATTATTATTCTTTATCCTAACTGTAACTATTTTTTCCTTGGTTTTAAATAATTCATAAGCATTTTAGAAATAATTGATCCTGCATTTGTTATTTCATCATACTGTATAACTGTATTTTTCTTTATTCGTAGCTGACCTATCTCTACTTCAAAAATTGGACATTTTCTTTTAAGTGCAGCAACTAACATATTTGTGTCGTAGTCATATCGTTCACCTTTTACTTTTATTAGCCATGGTAGCTCCTTTATAGAAATAAACCGTAAACCTGTTTGTGTATCCATTAGTTTTCTATGATAAAGGATTTCAAAAAACAAACTTGTTGTTCGATTACCCCAATATGATAAAAACGTGCTGTCCGAAGAATGGAAGTTACGTACTCCTAACACAATTCCTTCAGAAAATACCTTTGTCATTGTTAAAACTAGCTTTACATCTTGTAACGTATGTTGGCCATGAGCACCTACTGTAATAACACCTTGAAACATCCCCCTTTGCTCCATTACATAGATAAAGGCTGTTTTCAGTGCGCCTCCCTTACCAATATTATTGCCATGTTCTAGTACTCGACAGCAGTCAATCTTTTGTAACGCTTCAAATACATCTGCATATTTTTGATCGCTGCCATCATTGACAATAATAACTTGGCTAATGGTGGTGGCTAATAATTGATGGACATAGGTTATAAGTGACTGTTGTGGATTATAGGCTGGTATAATTACTGCAATATTTTTCATCATTTCTATCCCCCGGATAACATGAAACTTTGACATATGCACTCGCTAGTAATCGTTACTGAATTTCAACGAATCTCCTTATAACAAATAGTATCATGTATCGAGGACAATTCAACAATAACGGTATTTTCCCGATATATGAAAAAAGAGGATATCTTCGTAGCGTATGGTTGATTTCCGTTCCGACTGGGCGCTTTGTAGCTGACGCGTTGCTTTCGCTACAGAAAACATTTGTTGTTGCTGTCGCTACGCTTTCGCACAGATAAAACAATTGCTGTCGCTTCGCTTTCGCACAGAGCAAAGATTCCTGGGGGCGCCCAGTCTCCACTTCAATCAACTAATATACACGGTATACGTTTTAACAAATTAAACATCCAGATTTCGTGATGAGTAGAAAAAGAATAATGTTATGAAAGTGGTGAGTTCTATCGTCATACAATATGAAATTCTCCAAGATCAATGTACAAAATTAAAAGCTTTATACTTGGTTAAATTGGCTAATAATTTACAGGATGCTAGCTCGCTCGCCATTGCAAAGCCAGCTATATCTCTTCAAAAATCACTCCTTGTACTAGAGGAAATTCTATATGAACTTTATAAGCTGGAAATGCATACCGAACCGAAGCTAAAAAATATTCGATCATTACTCAATAATCGTAGCTTTGTTGCAAAAATCCATCCACGTCGCATTTATTTATTAATGAATCTTGTAAGCAAAATGACTTCTAGTAATAGAAGTGAAGTTGTGGAGGCTAAGGCAGCAAAAATTGTTCTTGATTATATAAGTGATATTGTAGAATGGTTTATCGATCGCTATGACCGTACCTTAAAGGCAAAGTTAATGCGCCAAGGCTCCAGCTTTGAAGATATAACTTCAGCTTTTGATATTAATACGCTACTTCAAGATGACCAATCATCCGAGGCCTATAAAACCGCCGCAGACTGGTTTGAGCTTGCCGCAAAACAAGGGAATGCAAGTGCTCAATATAATTTAGGCGCTCTTTATAATCAAGGGCGTGGCGTTAAGAAGGATTATGCAGTTGCAAAAATGTGGTATGAACGCGCTGCTGCGCAAAAGGATGCAAACGCGCTTTATAGCTTAGGCGTGCTCTATCATTTAGGTCACGGTGTTGTACAAAATTATGAGGAAGCCGCTCATTATTATAAAGCTGCTGCAGATTTAGAAAACGCAGATGCACAGTACAATCTAGGGGTCCTATACAATCAAGGACTCGGTATGCCACTAAACTTTGCCGAGGCAGCAAAATGGTACATGCTAGCAGCCAATCAAGGGAATACAAGCGCTCAAAATAATCTTGGGTTCCTTTATCACAATGGAACTGGTGTCGAGCAAAGCTATGAGGAAGCTATAACCTATTTTGAAATGGCTGCATTGGCTGGTGATGCAAGTGCTCAGTATAATCTTGGTTATATGTACCTTAAAGGTCGAGGCATCTCGCAAAATTTTGAAGAAGCTGCGCAATGGTTCCATTTAGCTGCACTTCAAGACCATACAAATGCAGAATTTCAATTGGCTATGCTATATAACACTGGACAAGGTATTCCTCAAGATCATCTAGAGGCTATAAAATGGTTTAAGCTCGCAGCACATAAAGGACACTTGAATGCCCAATACTGTCTCGGTGTGCTCTATGTTAAAGAAAACGATATAACTTTAGCTGAAAAATGGTTGCAGTTAGCCGCTAACAACGGACATATAAGTGCTGGCTTTGAGCTTGGACGTATTTATGTATACCACCTCCAGCAACCAGAGAAGGCTCTCTCTTACTTCAAAGTGGCTGCTGAAAAGGGTTATGCTGATGCTCAGTACGAGCTCGGATTATTATATGAAGCTGAATTGAATTATGATGAAGCAGTAAAATGGTGGAGGGCCGCTACTGATCAGTCCCATATTCAGTCTGAATATCAATTGGGGTTATTATATGAGCATGGATTGGGGATCGAACAGGACTTAGAAGAGGCACGACGCTGCTATCGACTAGCAGCCATCCAAGGACATTCAGGTGCTCAATATCAACTTGGTAATTTATTTGATAAGGGCAAAGGTGTCGAACAGGATTATACTGAGGCTGCAAAATGGATTGAACAAGCTGCCATTAAGGGACATGCCAAAGCACAATATCAATTAGCTCAAATGCACAGTCATGGGCAAGGGGTACCAAAGGATTTTGCGAAGGCCGCCCAGCTGTATCGACTGGCTGCCAATCAAGGGCATCAAAAAGCACAATTCCAGCTTGGTATGCTTTACAAAAAAGGACACGGTGTTGCACAGGATTATACTGAGGCAACAAAATGGCTTAAGAAGTCTCTTGAAAATATAAAATAAAGGGATTATAAGCATAACGTGGGGTTAGGCGCTTTCTTCGAGGCGTCAGATGAGCCGCGTAGGGCAACAGGGTGTTTTTTGCGCGAAAGCGTAGTGCTAACGAAGCGTCAGCAGCACGAGGTTGGTCACGAAGGCGTTATCACAGGACGTGATGGTTTTAGCCTTCGTTCCCCTATGGGCTCGCTCCAATCAACCTATCCACATGACATACGTTTTAACAGAATGTCATCCAACTTTTAGTTTTATCGATAAACTTTCATGTTTTATCAACCAACTTCTGAATTTTATCGAAATTCACCTTTCAAAGAGTAAAAAAAAGATTCACACACAAAACTGTTCTTCATAAAAAATACCGTGTCACCTCATTAAAGACAGTGACACGGTATGTTTTTTAGATTTTCATTTCTTCTTTTTGATTTACCATAAATGTTACAACGATGAATAAAGCAAAGCTAATTAATAGTGTTGTTCCACCTACTATAAAGAAAATCATTGTAAACGTTCTGCTAAAATTAAATGGATTCAAATTGTAGAACCACATTCCTAGTGTTAAGCCAAAAACACCGAGAATTGCAGTCCAACCATGAGCTGTTACTAATTTTTTTGATTTCACTTTAAAGGCACGATAGAAAATCCCCCATGCAAACATACTTAACCAACCTACGAGCAAAATATGTGCATGTATCGGTCTATATTCATAACTACCTGAACCAGACATATGTGAGCCTAGATACGTTCCCAATAAGGCAAAAATCGCAGCAAGACGAATAAGGCGCATACTCCATTTTTGTTCCATACGATAACCCCTCCTAAGCTTTTTCAACTTAGTCAGCAGTTTATCTCGTGAACATGAACTTTACATGAACTCCTCATTACAATTTTGGTAAGTGAACACGTACCTTTGTGCCGGAATTCATAACACTTTCTATATGAACCGTTCCTCCATGTAACTCAGCAATTTGCTTCACGATGGCTAGTCCAAGACCAGTACCTTGCTTTGTTCTGGACGCATCTACTCGATAAAAGCGATCAAATACCTTTTGTAGTTGCTCGGCAGTCATTCCTATGCCGCTATCCTCAATAAGCACTTCAACTGAGGTTGAGGATTCTTGTAAGTGAATATGAATTTCTCCACCTTCAACATTGTATTTAATGGCATTCGTCAATAAATTATCCCACACATTTTGTAATAGCCCTGCATCGCCATCATATGTTACTGGTTCAAGCTGATACGATAATTGTACATTAGCGTCTTCAAGCTGCCAGCGATATTTTCTTACGGTTTCCTTTAATTGCTCATCTAAACGATAAGGTTCACGCTTTAACAACCTTGTAGATTGATCGAGTGATGTAAGTAAAAGTAATTGCTTCGTTAATGTCGACATACGCTTCGTTTCTAACTCAATAATCGTTGTATATTCCTGTCTTTCCTTGTCGGTCAGCAAAGGATTCTTTAGTAAATCTACATAGCCTTGAATATTCAACAATGGCGACTGAAAATCATGGGATACATTACTTATAAACTCTTTACGTATTCGATCATTTTCCTGTAATTTTTCGGTCATAACATTAAAGCTAACTGCTAATTGTCCAATCTCATCTGCTCGATCTATCTCCAGTAGCGTATCGAATTTTTCATGTGCAAGCTGATATGTTGCCTCTGTTAGTTGTGTAATTGGGCGGATTAGAGCCTTAGCAAAAAGTAGCATTGCCAATAGACTAAGTACTGTCATCGTAAGCATAAGTCCACCAAGTATCGTATGCACTTCAGAGAACAACAAGCGTATGTCAGGTCTAATGAACAGTGCATACTGCTTATTTTCATAAGTAAATGGCACACCTATCGTATTAATTAACTCATTCGCAAAAAAGCCTGTCACAAAAGTCTCTTTTGGAAAGTCACGCATACCATGATAAATTTCCCCGTTTAAAACACGCTTGACTGTATTAGATGGTAATGTTTTATCACGATACTCACCGCCGAAGAAATGCCCTTCGCCATCAGTTGTTACATAAATTTGATAACCTATTTTACCAAGAGTCGTTAAATAATTATCTAAATCGTTAGGCTTTGAAGACTCAATATATTTCGCAATATCCTGCGCAATTTCCACATTTTTAGCATCGTTTTTTTCCTTCACAACTTGATGATAATACGTATTTGTCGCTAAAAAGCCGATACATAAGCTGCCGATCATAACGAGCATCGTCGTGACAACAAATCTACTATATAACGTTTTTATCATGCAATAACCTCAACCTTATATCCAACACCACGCACTGTTGTAATCTCAACACCTGATTTATAACGATAAAGACGCTCACGAATCCGCTTCACATGCGTATTTAAAGTCTGCTCATCTCCATCGTAATCATAGCCCCACACCTGCTCCATAATAAAGCTACGTGTAAACACCTGATTCGGACGAGATGCTAGTAATGCTAAAAGTTCAAATTCCTTTAAAGGTAGAACAAGTGTATCTTCCCCGATGACAACCTCAAAACTTCGACGATCAATAACGAGTCTACCCACCTGGATGGTTACCTGATTTTTCTTATCGAGTCTACGCAATATCGCGGCTATGCGAAACAGCAATTCTTTAGGTTCAAAAGGCTTTACAACATAGTCGTCTGAGCCTGCCAAAAACCCTCGTTCCTTGTCCTCTAGCTCGCCTTTTGCTGTTAATAACAATACGGGGATATCGTACTCCTGGCTCAATATCTCGGTTAATGTAAAACCATCCATTCCCGGCATCATAACATCTACAACAGCCAAATCAGGTAAGTTTCCTTCAAGTAGTTTAAGAGCCTGTTGTCCGTTTTCCGCCTGTATCACCTGATAGCCCTCTCTTGTCAGATAAATATTCACTAGCTGTAAAATATGTACATCATCATCTACAACGAGAATTTTCATTCAGGTCAACCTCCATCCAACTTGTTTCCTGTAACAAAAAATCCGCTTCATTCCGCGGACGATCTGCAAGCTTTGGGTTCCTTGCTGTCCATGCCGAAGTGTAGCGAATTTTTTCTATAACAACTTTCATTTATATTATAACGAAAAGAAAGAAATCAACAGCAGTATAAGTAACGGCAAACCAATTACGATATAACCACGTGGATTTGCAAAATTCATCGTCCAACCGACCCCAAAGCGTTTCTCTACAAAAACGGAAGGATCTTGACGATTCACATAAATTAATCCGCCCTTCCAATAGCGATCCTCATCAACATCCATTACTTCCGAAACGACATTGTCTCCATAGTTCACCCTCAGCCGGCGTTTTTTCCATGCGTAAACAAGGGCTGAGCCAAGAACAAGCAATAAGAACATAATAAATACCGGTAGTAGACTTCTTCCTGTAGTCACTGAAGGATAGATGTTGCTTAGCTGTAATACTGTAAATAATACTGTAAAGGCATAGCTTAATAACATAATGCTCCAACTCATAAACTTTCGGCTTTTTAACTGATCTTCCAATGATTCTTCCTTACGATTGACAGCTAACTTGATTGCTGAACGCTTTATAGAATCTACAGTTCCCCACATCATACATTGTATCATCAGCATAACAAGCGGTAGTGAAACCGCAGTAAAATATGTTTTGCTTCTCCAAGAATCCGCTTCACCGTTAGGCCCCCAGTGTACAGCAATGCGATCTGGTATTTGGTCATAATGGCGGAATGTAAAGATAATTAGAAACACCGTAACACCAAAAGGGATTACATAAAATGGCCACGGAAGCATTTCATCACGACTACGTGCCGTTAAGTCAACTGCACGAACTTGTTTTATATTTAAGCCCCATTGCTCTTCCTTTTTAAGCTTTAAAACTTTTTGATGGTTTATCCAATATAATGTCATACTGATTGCAAGCATTGCAAATAAGCATCCTAGCAGTAAAATACTTTGCATGAACTCAGATTGAGCAAAGTAATAATAGCTAACAATCATCATCAGTAATAACATGACACCAGATATTCCAACGAATTGAGCATAATGCTTTTTCATATTACGTAATGCGGGATGTTTTACATTTTGTTCAGGTATAGTAACGCCAAAAATGATTGTCTCACGTACTATATATGGAACAAATACTTGTAGAACTAATGTTATGATGTAGACGGTTGAAAAAACGCCAAGTAGCATGTACTACACCCCTTCTGCAGGTATTTGCAAATCAGAAAATACCTTTTTCATCATGTGCTCGATTTGTTCAGCTGTTGCCCCGAGCACCATTCCTTCTACCACAACAGGCTTTAAGTTTTTTTCAATTTGTTGTAATTGTTCAGGAGTTAACGCTCGTTCTTCTGTTGAACGAATAATAGCACCTGATTTAGCTCTAATAGTAATGATCCCCTTTTCCTCTAGTTCATGATAGCTTTTATTAACCGTATGCATATTTACGCCCAAATCAGCCGCTAAACTACGTACAGATGGTAGAGTATCTCCTGGCTTCATTTCTCCTCTTGCAATACCTTCAATAATTTGCCGTGTTACCTGTTCATAGATTGGTACATCAGATTGTGGCTCTATTTGAATAAACATTACTATCATCTCCATAATTGTTATATAGCTAATATAACAAATAATCATTCTTTATGCATAATGAAGGAGACCAATTGAACAATCGAAAAAAGGAGATGTCTCATCATTAATTTGAGACATCCCCTTTCAACTATAGCTATTTCGTAACTATTGCTTATGCAATATAAATTTCATCAACTACCGGTGTCGGCCCAGGAACATTTTTTAGAAGATAAAAAAATGCCTTACAAGCTCCCCATCTAAGCTCGTAAGACATCCTTCACCCCATTTAAATCTCTTTTTATTAATAGACCCCTTTTTGTAACCGTGTTCATTTTTCAGTAAGGAACGGGGGAACAGACCCCGCCCGTTACATTAGTGGAATAAGGTGGACTCCATTCGAGTTTAGTCCACAACAATTTAGGAAAGTTTGGATATGTTCGTTTAGTAGACTCGTATCTCAAATCAATTATGCCGAGGCGTAATTACGTGATTAAGCTAATTTCTCGTAACCTGGAAGCGTCAAGAATTCCGCAAATTCGTCTTGTTCAATTAAAGATTTAAACAGCTCAGCGGCTTCTTCATAGCGGCCACTGTTATAGGCTTGTTCCCCAACAGCCTCTTTAATTTTCACAAGCTCTTCCTCCAAGGTTACTAGTACAAATGCCAATGTAATACCACGGCCATCATCCAAGACACCTTTTGGATGGCGAATCCATTGCCATACTTGTGTACGAGAGATTTCTGCAGTTGCAGCATCCTCCATTAAGTTGTTAATAGGTGCAGCTCCGTTGCCTCGTAGCCAAGAAGCAATGTACTGAACGCCTACACTACAGTTAATACGAAGACCTTCAAGTGTAATTGTACCTTTTGGAACAGCTACTAGATCTTCTGCTGTAACATTTACATCCTCACGCTTTTTATGGATTTGGTTTGGTGTCGTCATAATCGCATCAAACTGTTCCATAGCCGTTGCAACCATACCCGGGTGCGCTACCCAAGTACCATCGTGGCCATCTGTTGCCTCGCGACGTTTATCTTCTGCAACCTTTGCAAAAGCTACAGCATTCGCGTCGTCATCCCCTTTAACAGGGATTTGTGCCGCCATACCGCCCATCGCAGGAGCATTTCGTTTATGACATGTTTGAATACATAAAGACGTATATGCCTTCATGAATGGTACAGTCATTGTCACTTGCCCACGGTCCGGTAAAATTACATCAGGTTGATTGCGCAGACGTTTGATATAGCTGAAAATGTAATCCCAGCGTCCACAATTCAGACCAGCTGAATGTTCACGTAATTCATATAAAATTTCATCCATTTCAAATGCTGCTAAAATTGTTTCGATTAATACAGTAGCCTTAATTGTCCCTTGTGGAATTCCGATATAATCTTGTGCAAACACAAAGACATCATTCCATAAGCGTGCCTCCAAATGGCTTTCAAGCTTCGGTAAGTAGAAATAAGGTCCTGTACCTTGTGCCAATGCATTTTTAGCATTGTGGAATAAATACAGACCGAAATCAAAGAAACTACCAGAGATCGGTTCGCCATCCACTAGTACATGCTTTTCAAGTAAATGAAGACCACGTGGACGAACTAATAACACAGCTGTGTTTTCGTTTAATTTATACGTTTTACCATTTGATGCTTGTGTAAATTCAATTGTCTTATTAATAGCATCACGCATATTAATTTGACCGCCAATCATGTTTTCCCATGTCGGAGCAGATGCATCCTCAAAGCAAGCCATAAACATTCTTGCACCAGAGTTTAATGCATTAATAACCATTTTACGGTCAACAGGTCCTGTAATTTCTACACGACGGTCTTGCAAATCTGCTGGAAGTGGTGCAATTGTCCAATCTCCCTCACGGATATGCTTCGTGTCTGGTAAGAAGTCGAGTTTCTCACCTGCATCAAGAAGCTTTTGGCGTTCTTGACGGGCCTCTAACAGCTCTTTTCGACGAGCATCAAATTTCTCGTGCAGGGCAAGAACAAACTCAAGGGCTTCTGGTGTTAAAATTTCTTTTGTTTGCTCGTTTTGTTCCCCAACAATTTTAAGCTTACCTGTTGTTGCTTGTTCCATCAGTTATTCCCCCATCTTTGCGAATTTAAGTAGTCCCCCCGCTTTAGGAGGAGCGGAGGAGACTAATCTATGATTATGAATTTAGGAATACGCGTACTTTATGAAACTTAAACGAATTGTTCTGTTTCTGTAGAACCAGCCATTGCTGTTGTAGAAGAAGTACCACCAGAGATAACTTGAGATACATCATCAAAGTAACCAGTACCTACTTCACGTTGGTGACGTGTAGCTGTGTAGCCTTTTGATTCTGATGCAAACTCTGCTTGTTGTAGCTTAGAGTATGCGGCCATACCATTATCTTTATAATCATGTGCAAGCTCAAACATAGAGTGGTTTAATGCGTGGAAACCAGCTAATGTTACGAATTGGAATTTATATCCTAATTTACCTAGCTCGCGTTGGTATTCTGCGATTTCTTCTTCTGATAGATTTGCTTTCCAGTTGAAAGAAGGTGAGCAGTTGTATGCTAGCAATTTACCTGGGAATTTAGCATGAATAGCTGCCGCAAATTCACGAGCTTCCTCAAGTGATGGTTTAGAAGTTTCACACCAAATCAAATCTGCATATGGCGCGTAAGCTAAACCACGAGCAATCGCTTGTTTAATGCCTGGTTTTGTACGGAAGAAGCCTTCTGGAGTACGTTCACCAGTAATAAACTCAGCATCACGTGGATCGATATCAGATGTTACCATATCAGCAGCATCAGCATCTGTACGAGCGATTAAAATTGTATCAACACCCATTACATCTGTTGCAAGACGAGCAGCAATTAAGTTACGAACAGCATTTTGTGTTGGAAGTAACACTTTCCCACCTAAGTGACCACACTTTTTCTCAGAAGCTAATTGGTCTTCTAAGTGAACACCAGCAGCTCCAGCTTCAATCATTCCTTTTACAAGCTCAAATACGTTTAGAGGACCCCCGAAACCAGCCTCAGCATCTGCTACGATTGGAGCGAACCAATCAAATTGATCTACACGTCCTTCAGCATGATCGATTTGGTCTGCACGTTGTAAAGCTTGGTTAATACGCTTAACTACTGCAGGAACAGAGTTTGCTGGATATAAGGATTGGTCAGGGTACATTTGACCAGAAAGGTTAGCATCAGCAGCTACTTGCCAGCCCGATAAGTAGATTGCTTTTAATCCTGCTTTTACTTGCTGTACAGCTTGATTACCAGTCAATGCACCTAATGCATTAATGAATGGTTCTTCGTGTAAAGAGTTCCAAAGTCGAGCCGCACCTTTAGTTGCTAAAGTTTGTTCAAGTACAACAGAGCCCTGTAGCTTAATAACCTCTTCAGCTGAATATGCGCGTTCAATACCAGCCCAACGAGGGTTCTCTGCCCATTGTTTTTCTAATGCTTGGATTTTTTCTTGACGTGTTGACATATTGAAATTCCACCTTCCCCTTTGTATACAATATACTCTGTTAAAAAACTTTTAATCCGCTGTTCCATAACAGGTTTATTTGTTATAAATTAATATATAACAGTACATCTGAATTTTCATTATTTTTAGATAAAATACCAAATTTTAATGATGAAACCGCTTTTTTTGGCGACGAAATTTGGTAAACTGTTTACAAACAAGGGGGATATTCACAATGAACAATGAGCTTAATTCTTTGCCAAAAGATATTTCACAACAGTTTATTTCAATGTTAAAAGACTGGGTTCCAGCCAATTCATCCATTGCAATTGCTGCTGAAAACTCCTATATCTATTTTCATTCTGGACATCAAAACATTAACTTAGAAATTGGTCAACAAGTACAGTCTGGTAGCATTGCCGAGCAAGTACTACGCACGGGGAAACGAACAGATGCCGTTTTAGATAATTCCTTATTCGAAACACCGTATTATGGGATAGGTTATCCTATAAACATATTAGATGTGCCTGCAGCACTTGTTGTAGTATTACCTTCAACCTTTACCGAAAAGAAATTGGAGCCCTTTCAATTTTTAACTGGAAAGCAAGAAGAGGAATGGAATCCTGTTGCAATTGAAAAAATCTCTCATATTGAAAGCCTGCAGAAAAAAACGTGGTTTTATGTGGAGGGGGAACAATTTAAAACAAGTATTACTCTTAAAGAACTTCAAATGCGTCTACCGTCATCTTTTATTCGCATTCACAGGTCTTATATTGTTAATATTCATTTCATAAAAAAAATGGCTCGTGATCTTACTTCTAATTTTATTGTCACTTTAAAGGATGGCAGTGAATTACCCGTTAGCCAATCTTATTTAAATAATCTTCGAATCGCCCTTGAATTTTAGATTTTGCCTTGCGTAATTGTTGTTGTGGCTGTCGCTTCGCTTTCGCACAGAAAACATTTGTTGCTGTCGCTTCGCTTTCGCACAGAAAACATTTGTTGATTGAAAATAAAAGGCTGTCCTATACATTTGTTGTATAAGACAGCCTAAAAAATAAAAAAGTCTGAGAATAAATTCTCAGACTTTAGATTGCCTAGCGACGTCCTACTCTCACAGGGGGAAGCCCCCAACTACCATCGGCGCTAAAGAGCTTAACTTCCGTGTTCGGTATGGGAACGGGTGTGA
>NZ_JBLLLQ010000015.1:0-117695 GCF_047737915.1 Lysinibacillus sp. NPDC056185 | reverse complement strand
AATTAGAAGAAATTCAGAAGGATTTAAAAAATGAAAATTTTAATGTTTATAAATTTTATGATGCTCAGGAAGCGTTAGCACTCACGAAGGCGCTTCTCAAATGGACTGATCTTCTTCTTTTTCGACCATGATTTCAGCTGTTTGAGCCTCGTCTGTCATGCCAACGAAGATGTTTAGATGCTCGGTTAAAATTTTTGCTCCGAGCGAAATCGCCTCTTTCGGACCGATGCTACCATCTGTCCACACATCAAGAGAAAGTTTATCGTAGTCAGAAGACTGACCTACACGAGTATTTTCCACTTGGAAATTGACGCGTGATACTGGAGTGTAAATAGAGTCGATCGGGATCACGCCGATAGGAAGATCCTCACGTTTGTTTTGATCAGCAGGAGTGTAACCACGGCCGCGTTGTGCGTACATACGCATACGTAAATGACCGTTTTTAGCGATTGTTGCAATATATAGATCCGGGTTTAAAATTTCTACATCACTGTCATGTGTAATGTCAGCAGCTGTAACTGTACCATCGCCTTTTACATCAATCTCAATAACTTTTTCTTCGTCAGAGTAGATTTTAAGAGCTAGTTTTTTCACGTTCAAAATAATTGAAGCTACATCCTCTACAACGCCTTCTACAGTTGAGAATTCGTGAAGAACACCGTCAATTTGAATTGAAGTGACAGCAGCTCCTGGTAATGAAGACAGAAGGATACGACGTAAAGAATTACCCAAAGTGTTTCCATATCCGCGTTCAAGCGGTTCTACAACAAACTTTCCATATTTGGAATCTTCGCTGATCTCCACCGTTTCAATCTTTGGTTTTTCAATTTCGATCATTTTATTTACCCTCCTTCAAAACATCGAATGTATAGGTTCTTTCCATCATAGATTCGATCGTCAATGACGTATCGTTTATTATCTGCACAAGACAGTCTGTACAAAAAATGATGTTCTCATACAATATGAGACGCACCCATTACACGCGACGACGTTTTGGCGGACGGCAACCATTATGAGGAACTGGAGTAACGTCTTTAATAGCAGTTACATCTAAACCAGCAGCTTGAAGTGCACGAATTGCAGCTTCACGACCTGCACCAGGACCTTTAACAGTTACTTCCAACGTTTTCAGACCATGTTCAAGGGATGCTTTAGCAGCAGTTTCTGCAGCCATTTGAGCAGCGAATGGTGTAGATTTACGTGAACCACGGAAACCAAGAGCACCAGCACTTGACCAAGATACAGCGTTACCTTGCATATCTGTAATCGTTACGATTGTATTGTTGAATGTAGAACGAATGTGTGCAATACCAGATTCGATATTCTTTTTCACACGACGTTTACGAGTTTGTTGTTTACGAGCCATGTTAAGAAGGAACCTCCTTTACTGATTATTTTTTCTTGTTCGCTACTGTTTTACGAGGACCTTTACGCGTACGCGCATTGTTCTTCGTATTTTGACCACGAACAGGTAAACCACGACGGTGACGGATACCACGGAATGAACCGATTTCCATCAGACGTTTAATATTTAATGAAGTTTCGCGACGTAAGTCACCTTCAAGTTTGTATGAGTCTAATTGTTCACGGATTTTGTTTAACTCATCTTCAGTTAAGTCGCGTACGCGTGTATCTTCTGAAATACCTGCGTCAGCTAATACTTTCTGAGCTGTAGTTTTACCAATACCGTAAATGTAAGTTAATGAAATTACCACGCGTTTGTCGCGAGGAATGTCAACACCAGCAATACGTGCCATGTACGTTGTGCACCTCCTTTAGAATTAACCTTGTTTTTGTTTGTGTTTAGGATTTTCACAAATTACCATTACTTTACCGCGTCGGCGAATTACTTTACATTTTTCGCAGATCGGTTTTACAGATGGTCTCACTTTCATCTAACCTAACCTCCTTAGTAGTCCGGAGCGCAAAAGATTATTTAAAACGGTATGTGATACGACCGCGAGTTAAATCATAAGGAGATAACTCGATAGTAACCTTATCTCCAGGTAGAATACGGATAAAGTGCATACGAATCTTACCAGAAACGTGTGCTAGAATCACATGTCCATTTTCTAATTCTACCTTAAACATCGCGTTTGGCAAAGTCTCAACAACTGTCCCTTCGACTTCAATTACATCATCTTTCGCCATCTACTCTGTCTCCTCTCTATATGCAAATTAAAGTTCTCATCGTTACATCAAACGGATATCTGCTGCAACTATAGAAGCAACCTCGTTTCAACATATGTTTGGATTGTATGAGAGATGTTTGAAAGACGCTCGTCTGGTTTCGCTTCACACAATCCACGGAACATACAGAACCATTAAGGGAACTGAACCTCCCATGTTTACACGAATACCGGAATGTCTTTGATGAGATATTCATACCCGTTACACAGATGCTTCCACGAAACCCATTATACTCTTTCAAAAGTAATGTTGCACTTTTTAAAAGAAATATATACCGGGCACAATATGCTTTTGCAACTCTCAAAAAATTATGTTTCGTTGTTGCTCCCGCATGCCTCCCGCGGAAGCAGTATTCTGCGCCCGGAGCCGGGTATCAGCTGCGGCTGCCCTGTAATAGAGCATCAAGATCAGCAAACACTTTGTTAATATCTTGCTGTCCATCTATATTTGTTAACACACCTTTTACTTCATAGTAGTCAAGTAAAGGTTGTGCTTGTTTCATATTTACTTCCAGACGGTTTGCAACCGTTTCAGGATTATCATCCGCACGCGTATAAAGCTCGCCACCATCTTTATCACATTTTCCTTCCTCAGCTGGAGGATTGAAAACAAGATGATAAGATGTACCACAAGTTTTACAAATACGACGACCTGATAGACGAGCAACTAGCTCATCTTTTTCAACTTGGATGTTAATTGTATGTTCAATAGCTTTACCAAGATCAGCAAGAATGCTGTCTAAAGCTTCAGCTTGAGGAACAGTACGTGGGAATCCATCTAATAAGAAGCCCTTTTCACAATCATGTTTAGCAAGTCGTTCACGAACAATACCAATCGTTACTTCATCCGGCACTAGAGCACCTTGATCCATAAACGATTTAGCCTGCAAGCCTAGTTCTGTACCATCTTTAATAGCAGCACGGAACATATCGCCTGTAGAAATATGAGGAATCGCGTACTTCTCAACAATTTTATCTGCCTGTGTACCTTTACCAGCACCTGGCAGACCCATTAAAACGATATTCATACGGAAATAATCCTCCCACAAAAGGTTTGCTGATTTCAGGAAACGATAGAACGTTCCCTAAAAACCAACATTACTTCATAAAGCCTTTGTAGTGACGTTTAACAAGTTGAGATTCTAGCTGTTTCATCGTTTCCAGCGCTACGCCGACTACGATAATAATACTAGTACCACCGATCTGCACTGTGGCAGGTAGTTTCATAATGTTCATGAGTATAATCGGCATTACTGAAATAACAGTTAAGAAAATCGCACCGACAAATGTCAGACGATATAACACGCTTGTTAAATACGTTTGCGTACTTTCACCCGGACGAATACCCGGAATGTAAGCACCTTGCTTTTTCAAGTTATCTGCCACATTTTCTGGATTCACTTGTACGAATGCATAGAAATATGTGAACGCGACGATCAATACAATGTAAATAACCATCCCAACAGGATTAGCATTATTAAACGAGTGTTCAATGAATGATGCTACAGCACCTTCACCAAAGAATGGAGCTAACACACGTGGTGTCGTCAGAAACGCTGATGCAAAGATTACCGGAATAACCCCTGCAGCATTTACTTTTAACGGTAAATGCGTTTGTTGAGCACCTGTTTGTTGGTTGCGTCCAGTAACTCGTTTAGCATACTGAATTGGAATTTTACGCAGTGCTTGTTGCACGTAGATAACTCCAACAACAACTGCAAGCATAACTAAAACAAGCAATCCAAGAATAACTAGATTGATAAATAGTTTATCCCCAGCACCCTCGATTTGCTGTGCATAGATTTGGTTAACGGCATTCGGTAATGCCGCAGTAATACCTGCGAAAATTACAATAGAAATACCATTTCCAACGCCATGTGCAGTAATTTGTTCAGCAAGCCATACTAGGAATGCTGTACCCGCCGTTAATACAATAGAAATCGTAACATATGTTAAAATTCCTTCTTCTTTAATCAATGATCCGCCGTACATTCTGTTAAAACCAAATGACATTGCGAAGGATTGGATAAAAGCAAGAATAATTGTAAAGTAACGAGTAAATTGTGCAAGTTTTCGTCTTCCGACTTCACCTTGCTTTGCCCACTCAGCAAATTTCGGTACTACGTCCATTTGCAATAACTGAACAATAATTGAAGCAGTGATGTAAGGCATAATTCCCATCGCAAAGATAGAGAAGTTACTCAAAGCACCACCGCCAAAAGTATTTAGGAAACCAACGAGACTGAACTCATCAGTTGCCTTTAATACATTAGCGTCAACGTTTGGTACCGGTACAAACGTACCAATACGGAAAACGATTAACATTAAAAGAGTGAAAATGATTTTATTTCGTATATCTCGAACACGCATAAAGTTAGAGATCGTCTGAAACATTAAATCACCTCAGTAGTTCCGCCGGCATTCTCGATTGCTTCTTTAGCTGAAGCTGAGAATTTATGAGCTTTTACTGTAAGCTTTTTATCAAGAGTTCCGTTTCCAAGAACTTTAATTCCAGCTTTTTCATTGCTCACTAAACCTGTTTCAAGTAATAATGCAGTTGTTACCTCTGCACCATCTTCAAAACGATTTAATGTGTCAAGATTAACGATCGCGTACTCTTTACGGTTAATGTTAGTAAAGCCGCGTTTCGGTAAACGACGGAATAAAGGGTTTTGACCACCCTCGAATCCTGGGCGTACACCGCCGCCAGAACGAGAGTTTTGACCTTTATGACCTCTACCTGCAGTTTTACCGTTACCAGAACCGATACCGCGACCTACGCGGTTACGTACTTTACGGGATCCTTCTGCTGGTTTTAACTCATGAAGTTTCATATTGGATGGCACCTCCTTGTTCGTTAATTAAAAATTAGTTTTCTTTTACAGTAACTAAGTGAGCTACTACATCAATCATACCGCGAGTTGCTGCATTGTCAGCTTTCTCAACAGTTTGGTTTAATTTACGTAAACCTAGAGCTTCTACAGTTTTACGTTGTGCTGGTTTAGAACCAATCACAGATTTTGTAAGGGTGATTTCTAATTTGTTAGCCATTATCTTTCCCCCCTTATCCTAATATTTCTTCCACTGATTTACCACGTAATTTAGCTACGTCCTCTACGCGTTTTAATTCAGTTAAACCTTGAATAGTTGCACGCACCATATTGATTGGTGTGTTAGTTCCAAGTGATTTTGAAAGAATATCAGTAATACCAGCAAGTTCTAGTACGGCACGTACTGGACCACCAGCGATAACTCCTGTACCAGGAGCAGCAGGTTTAATTAGGATTTCTCCTGCACCAAAGCGACCTTGCACTAAGTGTGGAGTTGTTCCACCTACGCGTGGCACTTCGATTAAGTTTTTCTTCGCATCTTCAACAGCTTTACGGATAGCATCTGGCACCTCTTGAGCTTTACCAGTACCGAAACCAACGTGACCGTTTTTATCGCCAACTACAACTAATGCTGTGAAGCGGAAGCGACGTCCACCTTTAACAACTTTAGCAACACGGTTAATAGTAACTACGCGTTCTTCAAGTTCTCCAAGTTTGTTTGCGTCAATTCGACTCATGAAATGTGTCCCTCCTTTTTATTAAAATTGTAAACCGTTCTCACGTGCAGCTTCAGCTAAAGCTTTTACACGTCCATGATATAAGTAACCACCACGGTCAAATACTACAGCAGTAATATTTTTTTCCGTAGCGCGTTTTGCGATTGTTTCACCGACTTTAGTTGCAGCATCAACATTGCTACCAGCACTTTCAAAACCATTTTCTTGAGAAGATGCGCTAACGATTGTTACGCCTGCTACGTCATCGATAAGTTGAGCGTAGATGTTCTTGTTAGAACGGAATACGTTTAAGCGTGGACGCTCAGCAGTACCCGAAATTTTAGAACGTACGCGTGCATGACGTTTTTTACGAACCTGATTTTTATCTTGTTTCGTAATCACAAGGGTCACTCCTTTCTAATGCTTAAGCAGCATTATTTACCTGTTTTACCTTCTTTACGACGAACGTATTCGCCTTCATAACGGATCCCTTTACCTTTGTAAGGCTCTGGTGGACGCACGTCACGGATGTTAGATGCAAGAGCACCAACACGTTCTTTGCTGATACCTTTAACGATGATTTTAGTGTTTGAAGGAACTTCAACTTCTAGACCATCTTCAGGTGTGAACTCAACTGGATGTGAATAACCTACGTTAAGAACAAGTTTTTTACCTTGTAATTGCGCACGGTAACCAACACCGATAAGTTCTAATGATTTTTCGAAACCTGCAGAAACACCAGTAATCATGTTCGCTAATAGCGCACGAGTTGTACCGTGGTTTGTGCGGTGTTCTTTTGAGTCAGAAGGACGTGATACAGAGATTACGTTACCTTCTTGCTCAATTTTCATATCTTGGTGGAAAGAACGAACAAGTTCGCCTTTAGGACCTTTAACGGTAACTGAGTTGTCAGCTGCAACAGTAACAGTTACGTTAGCTGGTACCTCGATAATTTTTTTACCTACACGAGACATTTAGTTGCACCTCCATTCATTTATTGCTAATTACCAAACGTATGCTAGAACTTCGCCGCCAACTTGTTTAGCGCGAGCTTCTTTATCTGTTAATAAACCTTGTGAAGTTGACACTAAAGCGATACCAAGACCGTTCAGTACTTTAGGAACTTCATTTGTTTTTGCATATACTCGTAGACCAGGTTTAGAAATACGTTTTAAACCAGTGATAACGCGCTCGTTATCTTTACCGTATTTTAAGAAGATACGGATGATACCTTGTTTGTTGTCTTCCACGTATTCTACGTCACGTACGAAACCTTCACGCTTTAAAATTTCAGCGATTTCTTTTTTCACGTTGGAAGCTGGTACTTCTAACTTCTCGTGACGAACCATGTTCGCATTACGAATGCGAGTAAGCATATCTGCAATCGGATCAGTCATTGTCATTACATTTACCTCCTTCCCAAATTAGGGGATTACCAGCTGGCTTTTTTCACGCCAGGAATTTGTCCCTTATATGCAAGTTCTCGGAAACAAATACGGCAAAGTTTGAATTTGCGATATACAGAGTGTGGACGACCACAGCGTTCACAACGTGTATATTCTTGCACTTTAAACTTTTGCTTACGTTGTTGTTTAACGATCATAGATTTTTTAGCCACGTTTTCGCCCTCCTTGTTTAAATTACTTTTGGAACGGCATACCGAATTGTGTCAATAACTCGCGAGCTTCTTCATCAGAATTCGCTGTCGTTACGATCACGATGTCCATACCGCGTACTTTTGAAACTTTATCGTAATCGATTTCTGGGAAAATTAATTGCTCTTTAACACCTAAAGTGTAGTTACCGCGACCATCGAATGCTTTTTTAGAAACACCACGGAAGTCACGTACACGAGGTAGTGAAATTGAGATTAATTTGTCCAAGAATTCATACATACGCTCACCGCGTAATGTAACTTTTGCACCGATAGGCATACCTTCACGTAGACGGAAACCTGCAATCGATTTTTTTGCTTTAGTTACAACTGGTTTTTGACCAGTGATAATTGTTAATTCTTCTACAGCTGCGTCTAATGCTTTTGAGTTTTGAACTGCGTCACCAACACCCATGTTGATAACGATTTTCTCAACTTTCGGCAATTGCATAACTGATTTATATCCAAACTTGCTCATAAGAGCAGGAGAAACTTCATTTAAATATTTTTCTTTTAGGCGGCTCATTTGTGTACCTCCCTTCTTTTATAGAAATTAGTCGATTACTGCACCTGATTTTTTTGCAACACGAACTTTTTTACCGTTTTCGATTTTATAACCTACACGAGTCGGCTCGCCAGATTTAGGATCGATTAGCATTACGTTCGAAATGTGAATTGCAGCCTCTTGGCTTACAATACCACCTTGTGGATTCAATTGGTTAGGTTTTACGTGTTTTTTCACGATGTTCACACCTTCAACAAGAACGCGATCTTGTTTAGGGTAAGCAGCAAGAATAACGCCTTCTTTGCCTTTATCCTTACCAGTGATAACCTTAACCTTGTCACCTTTTTTTACATGCATGCTGTCGCACCTCCTTGATTGGCACTGTCATGAAATTAAAGAACTTCTGGAGCTAGAGAAACGATTTTCATGAAGTTGCTGTCACGTAATTCACGTGCAACAGGTCCGAAAATACGAGTTCCGCGTGGTGATTTATCATCACGAATAATTACACAAGCATTTTCATCAAATTTGATGTACGTACCATCTTTACGACGTACGCCTGATTTAGTACGAACGATAACAGCTTTAACAACGTCACCCTTCTTAACAACGCCACCTGGTGTTGCTTTCTTAACTGTACAAACAACGATATCACCGATGTTAGCAGTTTTACGGCCAGAGCCACCAAGGACTTTAATTGTAAGAACTTCACGTGCACCTGAGTTGTCAGCAACTTTCATACGACTTTCTTGTTGGATCACTTAGGTTACCTCCCTTCGGAAATTGGTTGTTCCGAAATAGTTATTAAATAATAACCGCTTTTTCTACAACTTCAACTAGACGGAAACGTTTAGTAGCTGATAGCGGGCGAGTTTCCATGATACGTACGATATCACCGATTTTCGCTGTGTTTAACTCATCATGAGCCTTAAACTTTTTTGAGTATTTTACACGTTTACCATAAAGCTTGTGCTTTTTGTGAGTTTCAACTAAAACAGAAATAGTTTTGTCCATTTTATCTGAAACAACGCGGCCCGTGTAAACTTTGCGTTGATTACGCTCAGTCATACTTGAAAACCTCCTTTATCAGTTATTTGCACTGATTTCTCTTTCACGAATAACAGTTTTCATACGCGCGATTGCTTTACGCACTTCACGAATACGAGCTGTGTTTTCTAATTGACCAGTCGCCAATTGGAAGCGAAGGTTGAAAAGCTCTTCTTTCAGTGATTTCACTTTCAATTCTAATTCAGAAGTGGCAAGGTCACGGATTTCATTAGCTTTCATTAGATTCACCACCAGTTTCTTGACGTTTTACGATCTTACATTTAACAGGAAGCTTATGTGATGCTAAACGAAGTGCTTCACGTGCGATCTCTTCAGATACACCAGCGATTTCGAACATTACTTTTCCTGGTTTTACTACTGCAACCCAACCTTCAGGAGAACCTTTACCAGAACCCATGCGGACTTCTAGAGGTTTTTTAGTGTAAGGTTTGTGCGGGAAGATTTTAATCCAAACTTTACCGCCACGTTTCATGTAACGAGTCATCGCGATACGTGCAGATTCGATTTGACGGTTAGTAATCCAGCTAGCTGTTTGAGCTTGTAAGCCCCATTCGCCGAAAGATACTTCTTTACCGCCTTTCGCTTCGCCACGCATGTTTCCGCGGTGTTCACGACGGTATTTTACGCGTTTAGGCAATAACATATTATTTGCCTCCTTCCACAGATTTCTTCGTAGGAAGAACTTCACCACGGTATATCCATACTTTAACGCCTAATTTACCGTAAGTAGTGTCAGCTTCTGCGTGTGCATAGTCGATGTCAGCACGTAGAGTATGAAGTGGAACAGTTCCTTCACTATAGTGTTCAGCACGCGCGATATCAGCGCCACCTAAACGACCAGATACTTGTGTTTTAATTCCTTTTGCACCAGCACGAATTGTGCGTTGGATCGCTTGCTTTTGCGCACGACGGAATGATACACGGTTTTCTAATTGACGAGCGATGTTTTCAGCTACTAGACGAGCGTCAAGATCAGCACGTTTGATTTCGATAATGTTGATGTGTACACGTTTACCAGTTAAATCGCTAAGGTATTTACGAAGATTTTCAACTTCAGAACCACCTTTACCGATTACCATACCTGGTTTCGCAGTGTGAATTGTAATGTTTACACGGTTTGCAGCGCGTTCGATTTCTACTTTAGAAACAGAAGCGTCTTTAAGAGCCGTTTCAATATATTTACGCACTTTGATGTCTTCGTGAAGTAGAGTTGCATAGTCTTTTTCAGCGTACCATTTTGACTCCCAGTCACGAATAATACCAACGCGTAGTCCTATTGGATGTACTTTTTGACCCACGGATTAACCCTCCTTCTTCTCAGATACCACTAGCGTGATGTGGCTTGTGCGTTTGTTAATTGCGCTTGCACGTCCTTGTGCACGTGGACGGAAACGTTTTAATGTTGGACCTTCATCAACGAAAACTTCAGAAACTACTAAAGAGTTGATGTCAAGATCGTAGTTGTGTTCAGCGTTAGCAACTGCAGATTTTAATACTTTTTCAACGACTGGAGACGCCGCTTTTGGAGTATGACGTAAAATTGCAACTGCCTCACCAACTTGCTTGCCTCGGATTAAGTCTACAACTAGACGGACTTTACGAGGAGCAATGCGAACAGTACGAGCGATAGCTTTAGCTTGTGTCATTAGGATTTACCTCCTCTCAAAATTAGCGTCTTGTTTTCTTGTCGTCTGCACCGTGACCTTTGTAAGCGCGTGTCGGTGCGAACTCACCAAGTTTATGGCCTACCATATCTTCTGTTACGTATACAGGAACGTGTTTACGTCCATCATAAACAGCAATAGTTAAACCGATGAATGTCGGGAAAATTGTAGAACGGCGAGACCAAGTTTTAATAACTTGTTTTTTCTCAGAAGCCTCTTGCGCTTCCACTTTTTTCATTAAGTGGTCATCGACAAAAGGTCCTTTTTTCAAGCTGCGACCCATGTAGGAACCTCCCTCCGTGATTCCACCACGGCTCTCACATAGAACCGTAGTTTAACCACTTTATTTTTTACGACTACGGATGATGAATTTATCCGATTTGTTTTTCTTCTTGCGAGTTTTGTAACCAAGTGCTGGTTTACCCCAAGGAGTCATTGGTGATTTACGTCCGATTGGAGAACGTCCTTCACCACCGCCGTGTGGGTGATCGTTAGGGTTCATTACAGAACCACGAACTTCTGGGCGTTTACCTAACCAACGGCTACGACCTGCTTTACCGATGTGTACTAGTTCGTGTTGTTCGTTACCAACTTGACCGATTGTAGCGCGGCAAGTAGCTAACACTAAACGTACTTCACCAGATTGTAGACGAACGATTACGTATTTGTCTTCACGACCAAGTACTTGAGCAGAAGTACCTGCAGAACGTACTAATTGTCCACCTTTACCAGGTTTTAACTCGATGTTATGGATTGTAGTACCCATTGGAATGTTTGCTAATGGTAATGCGTTACCTACTTTAATATCAGCATCTGGACCAGATACGATTGTTTGACCAACCTCTAGACCTTTTGGTGCTAAGATGTAAGCTTTTGCTCCATCAGCGTAGTTGATTAATGCGATATTCGCAGAACGGTTTGGATCATATTCAATAGTAGCAACTTTAGCCGGAATGCCATCTTTTACACGTTTGAAATCGATAACACGGTATTGCTTCTTATGTCCACCGCCATGATGACGAACAGTGATTTTACCTTGGTTGTTACGACCAGCTTTGCGTTTAGTTGGTTCAAGCAATGATTTCTCAGGCTTGTTAGTTGTAATTTCCGCAAAGTCTAAAGACGTCATATTACGACGACCATTAGAGGTAGGTTTATACTTTTTAATCGCCATTGTGTTTCCCTCCTTCTTGATTGTTCAAATCATAAATCCATAAAGGATTACATTTCGAATAATTCGATTTCTTTGCTATCAGCAGTTAATTTAACAATCGCTTTACGACGTTTGTTAGTGTAACCACCGTAACGGCCTACGCGTTTGAATTTACCTTTGTAGTTAAGAACGTTTACTTTCTCAACTGTTACACCAAAGATTTCTTCTACAGCGTCTTTTACTTGAGTTTTGTTAGCGCGAGTGTCTACTTCGAAAGTATACTTTTTCTCTGCCATAAGTTCTGAAGAACGCTCAGTAATGACCGGACGTTTTAAAATATCACGTGCTTCCATTATCCAAGCACCTCCTCAACTTTTTCTACTGCAGATTTTGTGAATACAACTTTTTCATGACCTAATAGATCAAGAACGTTGATTCCATTTGCAGTTAAAACTGTTACACCAGGGATGTTACGAGCAGATAATGCTACGTTTTCATCTAGGTCAGCAGTTACGAATAAAGATTTTTTCTCTAAAGAAAGATCTTTAAGAATTTTTGTGAATTCTTTTGTTTTTGGTGCTGCTAATGTAAGAGCATCAAGAACTAAGAAGTTTTGTTCTACTACTTTAGCTGATAAAGCTGATTTAAGAGCTAAGCGGCGAACTTTTTTCGGTAATTTATAAGAGTAGCTACGTGGAGTTGGACCGAATACGATACCACCACCGCGCCATTGTGGAGAACGGATAGAACCTTGACGAGCACGACCAGTTCCTTTTTGACGCCATGGTTTACGACCACCACCAGCAACTTCAGAACGGTTTTTAACCTTGTGATTACCTTGACGAAGAGAAGCACGTTGAGCTACTACAGCGTCGAATAATACTGCTTCATTTGGCTCGATTCCAAAAATCGCATCGTTTAATTCGATTTCACCAACTGAAGCACCTGTTTGACTAAGTACAGATACTTTTGTCATTCCTGTTTCCTCCTTTCCTTAGGTGATTACTTAGCTTTAATTGCAGTTTTAACTGTAACTAGAGCTTTTTTAGAACCAGGAACATTACCTTTAACAAGTAGTAAGTTACGTTCCGCATCAACTTTCACGATTTCTAAGTTTTGGATTGTAACTACAGTGCCACCCATTTGACCAGGTAATTTCTTTTGTTTGAATACGCGGTTCGGAGCAACTGGACCCATTGAACCAGGACGACGGTGGTAACGAGAACCGTGGGCCATAGGACCACGAGATTGACCATGGCGTTTAATTACACCTTGGAAACCTTTACCTTTAGTAACACCTGTTACATCAATTACATCGCCTTCTGCGAAAATTTCTACTTTGACTTCTTGACCAACTTCGTATTCTCCAACGTTTACGTTGCGGAATTCACGGATGAAGCGCTTAGGAGCAGTGTTCGCTTTTGCTACGTGACCTTGTTCTGGTTTGTTAGAAAGCTTAACACGCTTGTCTTCAAAACCAACTTGGATAGCTTCGTAGCCGTCTGTTTCAACAGTTTTCTTTTGAAGTACTACGTTTGGAGCAGCCTCGATAACTGTTACCGGGATTAAATCGCCGTTTTCAGCGAAAACTTGTGTCATACCAATTTTTCTACCTAAGATTCCTTTAGTCATTTGTCACACCTCCTGTAAGTTTTAAAAAAGTTATATTTTTTACCATTAAAGTTTGATTTCGATATCAACGCCAGATGGTAAATCAAGTTTCATTAACGCATCAACAGTTTGTGGTGTTGGGTTAACGATATCGATCAGACGTTTATGCGTACGCATTTCGAATTGTTCACGAGAATCTTTATACTTGTGAACAGCACGAAGAATTGTGTACACAGACTTCTCAGTTGGAAGTGGAATCGGACCTGATACACTTGCACCTGAACGTTTTGCAGTTTCCACAATTTTCTCAGCAGATTGATCTAAAATACGGTGATCATACGCTTTTAAACGAATACGAATCTTTTGTTTTGCCATTATTTTCCCTCCTTCTCGCCTATTTTCTAGACATTCTCCACGAAAATTTTCCCACACACCGCCATGGCAAAGCGGCCGGGTGTGTCGGCAACCTCTCGTTTCATCGCAGTCAAAGACCAACATTCAACATTATACACAATAAAAAAAGAATAAGCAAGGCTTTTCGCTAAATTCTTTTAAATGTTGCAGATATTCTTACTACTAATATTTCTCGCTTATCTAAGCCGTTTACTAGTATATAAAATTCCCATGAACATTGCAACACATAAGGTTGTTATATCAACGTTTTCGAATATTTCTAACAATAATCAGCTGCAAGAACGTGTTCGCTAAAGCACTGGTGAAACTCAATTTGTAGATGATGCACTTTATCCTAGACGAAAACGATGCACTTAATTATGCCATCATTAAGAATCTATAATTTCATAATGACAATAAAAAAAGCAGCCTCTAATAGTTAGAAACTGCTCTTTCTATTACTTTATAAGAAAAACACACATGCAATCCAGCCAAATATAATAAGTGGGATGTTAATAAAAATAAATGTTGGCACACATGTATCCCAAATGTGATTATGCTGTCCATCTACATTTAAACCCGCAGTTGGTCCAAGAGTAGAATCTGAAGCAGGAGAGCCTGCATCACCTAAAGCACCTGCTGTACCTATTAGACAAATAATCGCCAAAGGACTCATTCCTAACCCTTGTGCAAGAGGAACAAATAAGGTCGCGATGATAGGTACCGTCGCAAAGGAAGATCCGATTCCCATCGTCACAATTAAACCAATGACCAACATAATTAATATAGCTAGACTCGTATTCCCTTGAAGAATGTTTATCGAACCACTAATTAAGCTATCTACATGACCGGTGGCGTTAATAACTGATGCAAAGCCATTTGCTGCGATCATGACAAAACCAATAAAGGCCATCATCTTCATTCCCTCGGAAAGAATCTCATCTGCTTCTTTCCATTTAAGTGCACCAGTGAAATACATAATCATAATGCCAGCAAAAGCACCTACAATCATCGAATCAGTATAAATTTGTGCACATAGAGAGATAATTAAAGCCACAGTCGTAGAAACAATTACAAACTTACTAACATTTACATTTAAAGACTCTGTCTCCACATCGTTATTTTGATATTGTCGAGGCTTTCGGTAAACGAAAAAGGCTACACATAACCCAATTAGCATCCCTAGAACGGGTATAGCCATTGCTACTGGTACATCACGTGAAGATGCCTCCATACCAGCCTTGGATACTTGCGTCGAAACGATGTCTTGGAATATAGCCCCGAAGCCAGCGGGAACGAAACTATATGTTCCTATTAAACCAACAGCAATTAGTGTTGCGATAATTCGTCGATCAACCTCTAGCATATTTAAAACTTTTAAAAGTGGAGGTACCAATAATGGGATAAAGGCTATATGAATTGGAATTAAATTTTGTGAGAAAATAGACATCATAAAGATCAGTAAGAAGATTAAAACCTTTACTAAACCTTTTCGATTACTTGTACCGTTTTTATTTAATATCTTTAAAATCCCTGCAATCATTAATTCAGGAATTCCTGTTTTTGAAATGGCGATAGCAAAACCACCAAGCAACCCATAGCTTAAAGCAATAGTTGCCCCTGCTCCTAATCCTTCTGTAAATGATTTTACAGTTGCTTCAATGCCCATGCCACTTGTTAGACCTCCCGCAAAGGCCCCCAACACAAGAGAAAGAACAACATTGATACGGAGCAAGCTTAATATTAACATGACAGCTACTGCCACAATTACTGCGTTCATTTCAACACTTCACTTTCGTACACTAGATTACTAATACGTTAAACTTTAACCGTCTAATAATTGAAAGTCAAGATATTTTTATGCCCCTATAATAATCTTCCTAATTTAAACGACAAAAAAACAGTATGATCTTAAATAATCATACTGCTTTTAGGTTTCTTCCTATTATAATGATTCACGAATGACTTTTTTATAATAGCCAACGGAAAGTATAGCGAAGATAGCGTATAACGCTATATAGCAGCTCATAGCTATCCACAATGGCGCAGTTAACTCTGAGCCGAATAAAAACCAGCCCGACTTTACAGCAAAGTAACTATGGAGCAGCCCTATTATTAATGGAACACCAAAATTAAAAGCTTGTTTCATATATATGCCTTTCATAATATCTTTTTCAGCGAAGCCAATCTTTCTTAATATCGTATAAGAACCTCGCTCCTCTTCAGCCTCAGACATTTGTTTAAAGTATAAAATACTACCTGTTGTCATTAAAAACGCTAAGCCTAAAAATGCTACTGTAAATATCGTTATTCCTAACGTTTCGATATTCACCTTCCGCTCTTCTTCATAGGATTGTATAAAGTTTTCGCCATTTGATTGCATATATAATTTCTCTGCTAGAGCTAAATCACTTTTATTCTTTAGATTTATAGTAGTTTGATTTTGCCACATATCAGGTACATCATGAGCAGCTAACTTTTCAAACAGTGCATCTGGAACTACAAAAATTGGCCCCCCCGGCCCAGAAGTCACAGTACCACTTATAATACTTTCATCTCGAACCTCTTTAACATGAAGCGTTTCTTCCTTAGTCCCCTCTGGACCTCTTGGTGTGACAACTACATCACGATCCTTTTCAAGCGGAAACATCTCTGCCATATAACCACCATAGTTTGTTAATATAACATCATTATCCGAAACGGAAGCTTCAGGAACTAATTGTTGATAATCAGAAAGTGGAATTGTATAAATGATTCCATCTAAACCAAAAAGGGGATTATCCTCATTTTGCTGACTATCAGATAATAATTGTGTAAACGAAGCTGAAACACTCTGTAATCGGTAATCTCTTTTATCAAAAGCAATATTATTTTCTTCTAGCTTCTTTAAAAATTCCTGGCCCTTATCTTCAAGTAATACATAATCACCAGGCACTTGGCTATATGCCGACGATTCTGATGAATAATACGAAATATATGCTAAAGTTGTAAGCCCAAGTGAAAAACCCGTTAAAACTGTAATAAGCGTTAAGGATTTCGCATTGCCTTTCATACGATGCATAATCGGTGTTAATGCTAATACATCACGGACAGTTAAATGTCCATTTTTCTTAAGACGAATTGAATTTATAATAAATGCTACAGAGAAACGGAAAACAAGGAATGTTCCACCAATGGTAGTTGTTAAAATAATAATCATATTAAGCGTTAAATTACCCTGAGAGTTAATATCGAAAAGCTTCGTTGATGCATAGTAGCCATATGCAATAAATACAAGTCCTAAAAAACCAATAACCATTTGTAATGGGTTGAAACGCTTTACGCGCTCATCGGCTTGCTTGGAAGCACTGAATAATGATAGTAATGATACGCGATAAATCATCCAAGCCATTTGCACAAGTACAATTACTAGTAGAATGGCAAATACTACGATAGACTGCTGTAATGCCTCTGTACTAAATGTCATCGTCACAAGCGCCTCTTTTTCGAGTACCCGCAGTAATATCATTGCAAATAAGCGCGAACTAAAGAACCCTGCAAGCATCCCTAAAACGATTGCTCCTACAAATAAGAGGATACTTTCTACCGCTAATAAGCGTACGATGAGCCCCTTTGTCATCCCTATTAGCTGATACAAGCCTATTTCCTTACTGCGACGCTTCATAAATAGATGGTTGGCATATAGGACGAAAAACAAGACAATAAAGTACAGCATATAGGTTGCCGCAGCAAATCCCGCTTTGGCGGTACCGCTCTTGTCTACTGTAGCCAACACTTCAGCATTATTTTGCAATGTCACAAAAGAAAAATATAAAGTAACACTAAAAATAAGTGCGAAAAAATATAAATAATAATGCTTCATATTTTTCTTCATACTGCGTAGTACGAGTTTACTAAGACTCATAGCCGTCACCGCCTAGCACACTTTGCGTATGCATGATCTCTTGAAAAAATGCTTGTCTCGTTTTATCTCCTTTATATAGCTCACTATAAATAAGCCCGTCCTTCAAAAATAAAACACGTGTACAAAAACTCGCTGCTACTGCATCATGCGTAACCATCATAATCGTTGCTTTTTTTGACTCATTAATACTTTGTAGATTTTTTAAAAGTGCAGTAGCTGATTTTGAATCAAGTGCGCCTGTAGGTTCATCAGCAAATACAAGCGAAGGATTTGTAATTAGTGCCCGAGCCGCTGATGTACGTTGCTTTTGACCACCTGATATTTCGTTTGGATATTTATTTAAAATCTCAGCAATACCTAATAAATGTGTAAGCTCCTTTATACGGCTCTCTGCAACAGCCTTTGGTAGCCTCCCAATAGCTAATGGTAGTAAAATATTTTCTTTCACCGTTAGTGTATCTAATAAATTATAATCTTGGAAAATGAATCCCAATTGTTCACGACGGAAATTAGCTAACGCCTTCTCCTTCATACCACGTAAGTTTTGACCATTTATTTCAATAACACCTTCAGTTGCAAAGTCAATTGAACACAGAACATTTAAGAGTGTTGTCTTCCCAGAGCCTGAAGGTCCCATAATGCCAACAAATTCACCTTGATTCACTTCTACATCAATACCCTTTAACACCTCTTGGGCTGTTGATTTTTTACCATATACTTTTTTTACTTTACGACCAATTAAAACCGCCACTTGTAAACGCCCCTTTCTATAGTTCAAGTGTACCCTGTCTATGTCGTTAATTCGTGCGTTTTACATGACAATATAAAAAGGTAGGTGACAATTTCGTCATCTACCTGTTAGTTTGACATATTCATTTTGCAATGGAAAACGCAATGTAAATATCGAGCCTTCACCAACACTGGATTGAACAGTAATACGAACACCGATTTTCTGCGCCACATTATAGGCTAAATATAAGCCCATACCTGTCGATTGTGCTGATTCTCTTCCGGCTGTCCCAGTATACGATTTATAAAAAATTCGAGGTAGATCCTCCTTACGAATGCCAACACCTGCATCTTTTATATGTAGTAGTGTTGCTCCAGTTACATCTACTTCCGTAAAAATCGATACCTCTGAGTTTGTAGGACTATATTTAATGGCATTAGACAGAATTTGTCGGATTATAAAGGCTAACCATTTACCATCCGTCATCACTGCCTCTGTTAACTCTGCAACATCGAAACCAATACCTTTTTCAATACACCATGCCTGCATAGCTCTTATTTCCTTATAGACCACAGTTCTTAACTCGACCTCTGACATATAATTATCTTTTTCAATAGAAGCTAAACGTGTTTGGTGCAGCTGCTGATCAACTAATAAATGTAGTCTTAACCACTCAGTCTCCAATTTACGACGTAGTGTCAAATCTTCTACGTGATCCAGCATTAAATTAATTGAAGTCAAAGGTGCCTTTACTTCATGAACCCACGCTAGGAGTTCATCCGAATATTCCTGCAGCTGTACCTTCGCTTGATTTAACTCTGTGTTCTTGTCGTAAAAAACATCTTCAATTTTCGTCAGGTATGCTGTTTGAAAAGGTGATAACGACATACTATTGCTATGCACATCATCGAGTTGACTTTCCACATTTCCCAGGAAATCCTTTAGCTGCCTTACTTCTAGTATATATCGCCAAATAAGAAAGACCATAAAACTAATAAGCACACTAATATTCATATACCAAATTGATATTCCCACAAATCCAGCGTCTAAAGAAAATAAAACATTGATCATAACGATGATAAAAGCGAAAAAGCCTATCCAAGCGAGCCGTTCTCTTAAAAATAGAATTAGCATTGTCACTCACGTCCCTTGTGTTACAGCCATATAACCAAGTCCCTTTTTAGTTAAAATCGCTTCTTGTAAACCTATATCCTCTAGCTTAGTGCGTAATCGATTAACATTTACCGACAATGTATTATCATTGACAAAGCGCTCATCATCCCATAACTTTCTCATTAAATCATCTCTAGAAACTATTTGATCGGCCTTCTCCACTAAAATGCGTAAAATAAAGAGTTCATTTTTTGTTAGCGAAGCAAGGTTACCTCCATACATAATTTCACTGCGTGCATAGTCAATAACTGCACCATTAAACCGTGTGACATCCATGGATTCTTCTATATAATCATATGTACGGCGTAAAATAGCTTGTACCTTTGCTAGTAATACTTCCATATGGAAAGGCTTTTGTACAAAGTCATCCGCACCCATTTGCATTGCCATTACCATATCCATTGGGTGGTCTCGTGAAGATAGAAAGAGAATTGGCACCTTTGAGATATGACGTATTTCACGACACCAATGAAAGCCATCATAGGCTGGAAGCTGAATGTCAATCAATACAAGCTGTGGCTTTTGTTCAATAAAATCATCCATCACCTTTTGAAAATCTTTAGGACCTACAACCTGAAGCGACCATTGTGCAAAACGTGTCTGAATCATTTCGAAAATTGATGGATCGTCTTCAATCAGCAATATTTTCATCTCCATTTGCAACTTCTCCTTTCATGAAATGTTTATATGTATTAAATAAGCTCATCGTCATAACCTGAGGCTGATTTCCGTTCCGACTGGGGCGTCCGATGGTATTAGCTTTCATCTCTAGCGGTGTAAAAAAACGCTATTTGTATTTTTTCGGTATTTCACCCATTATGTATACATAAAATAATCTAATTCAACTAAGATTACCAAATATTCTTTACATATTTTAACACAAAAAAACCAATCTGTAAGCGTCCCTACAGATTGGTTTCGTAAATTAGCTTGCGCTAAAATTATTTTTGGATAGAAGCAACTACGCCAGCGCCTACAGTACGGCCACCCTCACGGATAGAGAATTTAGTACCTTCTTCAAGAGCGATTGGAGCGATAAGTTCTACTGTCATTTCGATGTTATCGCCAGGCATTACCATTTCAACGCCTTCTGGTAAGTTACAGATACCTGTTACGTCAGTTGTACGGAAGTAGAACTGAGGACGGTAGTTAGAGAAGAATGGAGTATGACGGCCACCCTCTTCTTTTGATAAAACATAAACTTCAGCTTTGAAGTTAGTGTGTGGAGTGATTGAGCCTGGTTTAGCTAATACTTGACCACGTTGGATTTCTTCACGAGCTACACCACGAAGTAAAGCACCGATGTTGTCACCAGCTTCAGCGTAGTCTAATAATTTACGGAACATTTCTACACCAGTTACAGTAGTAGATTTAGCTTCTTCAGTGATACCGATGATTTCAATTACGTCACCAACTTTAACTTGACCACGTTCAACACGGCCAGTTGCAACTGTACCACGACCAGTGATAGAGAATACGTCCTCTACTGGCATCATGAATGGTTTGTCAGTTTGACGTTCTGGAGTTGGGATGTAAGAATCTACAGCGTCCATTAATTCAACGATTTTTTCTTCCCATTCTGCTTCGCCTTCAAGAGCTTTAAGAGCAGAACCTTTGATTACAGGAAGATCGTCACCTGGGAAGTCATATTCAGAAAGTAGGTCACGGATTTCCATTTCTACTAATTCTAATAATTCTTCGTCGTCTACCATATCACATTTGTTCATGAATACTACTAAGTAAGGAACACCTACTTGACGAGATAAAAGGATGTGTTCACGAGTTTGTGGCATTGGGCCATCAGCAGCAGATACTACTAAGATACCGCCGTCCATTTGTGCAGCACCAGTGATCATGTTTTTAACATAGTCAGCGTGTCCTGGGCAGTCAACGTGTGCATAGTGACGAGTATCAGTTTCATATTCTACGTGAGAAGTATTGATTGTAATACCACGTTCTTTTTCTTCTGGAGCGTTATCGATATCAGCGTATGATTTAGCTTCCCCACCCATTTTTTTAGAAAGAACTGTTGCGATAGCAGCAGTTAAAGTAGTTTTACCATGGTCAACGTGTCCGATTGTACCAATGTTAGCATGCGTTTTTGAACGGTCGAATTTTTCTTTAGCCATTAGAGATTGCCTCCTCAAAATTATATGTTTTAATTTTAAAATTTATAGAATGAATGCTGATAGAGAACGGGCCCATCCTCTATCCCACAATCATAGCTTACAAATTAGTTATACTTTATGCAAGATGAAAATTCAATTATTCACCTTTATTTTTTTTGATGATTTCAGCAGCGATTGATTTTGGTACTTCTTCATAATGATCGAATGTCATTGAGAATACACCACGACCTTGCGTTGCTGAACGAAGAGTTGTTGCATAACCAAACATTTCCGCTAAAGGAACCATTGCACGAACAACTTGAGAGTTACCGCGAGCTTCCATACCCTCTACGCGTCCGCGACGAGAAGTAATGTTACCCATGATATCACCAAGGTATTCTTCTGGAATTACAACTTCTACTTTCATCATTGGTTCTAAAATAACTGCATCACATTGCTTCGAAGCTTCTTTAAGAGCCATAGATGCAGCGATTTTGAACGCCATCTCATTCGAGTCAACGTCATGGTAAGAACCGAATACTAATTTCGCTTTAATGTCGATAAGTGGGTAACCAGCTACTACACCGCGGTCAAGAGAGTCACGAAGACCAGCTTCTACTGCAGGAATGTATTCACGAGGTACTACACCACCAACGATAGCGTTTTCGAATTCAAAGCCTTTACCTTCTTCATTTGGAGAGAACTCAATCGTTACGTCTCCGTATTGTCCACGACCACCAGATTGGCGAGTGAATTTACCTTGAACTTTTGCAGAGCTACGGAATGTTTCACGGTAAGATACCATTGGAGCACCTACGTTAGCTTCTACTTTAAATTCACGGCGCATACGGTCAACTAAGATATCAAGGTGAAGCTCACCCATACCTGAGATGATTGTTTGACCAGTTTCTGTGTCAGTATGAGCACGGAAAGTTGGATCCTCTTCTTGAAGTTTTTGTAAAGCTTGACCCATTTTATCTTGGTCAGCTTTTGATTTTGGTTCTACAGAAAGAGAAATTACTGGCTCAGGGAATTCCATTGATTCAAGAATAACTAGGTTTTTCTCGTCACATAGAGTATCACCAGTAGTAGTATCTTTAAGACCTACTGCTGCTGCGATGTCCCCAGCGAATACTTTAGAAATCTCTTCACGAGAGTTTGCGTGCATTTGTAGGATACGGCCTACGCGTTCACGTTTACCTTTAGAAGAGTTTTGTACGTATGAACCTGATTCTAAAGTTCCAGAATACACACGGAAGAAAGTTAATTTACCTACGAATGGGTCAGTCATAACTTTAAATGCAAGAGCTGAGAATGGCTCCTCATCTGAAGAATGACGTTCTAATTCCTCGTCACCATCAACATCAGTACCTTTGATTGCTGGTACATCTAATGGAGATGGTAAGTAATCGATAACTGCATCTAACATTGGGCGTACGCCTTTGTGTTTGAATGCTGTACCACAGATTACTGGGTAAAATTCTACTGCGATCGTAGCACGACGGATAGCCGCTTTAAGTTCAGCAACAGAAATTTCTTCACCTTCTAAATATTTTTCCATGATTTCTTCATCAACACTTGCAACAGCATCGATTAATTTTTCACGGTATTCTTCAGCTTGTGCGCGGTGTTCTTCAGGAATTTCACCTTCAGTTACTGCTGTACCTTTTTCGTCGCCGTAGAAAGTAGCTTTCATTTCAACTAAGTCAATGATTGCTGAGAACTGATCTTCAGCTCCGATAGGTAATTGGATAGGATGAGCGTTTGCTTGTAAACGTTCGTGTAGAGTTCCTACAGAATATAGGAAATCTGCTCCTGTTTTATCCATTTTGTTAATGAACACGATACGTGGAACGCCGTAAGTTGTAGCTTGACGCCATACTGTTTCAGTTTGAGGTTCAACACCAGATTGAGCATCAAGAACTGTTACAGCACCATCAAGTACGCGTAATGAACGTTCAACTTCTACAGTGAAGTCTACGTGTCCAGGAGTATCGATGATGTTTACACGGTGGCCGTCCCATTGAGCTGTTGTTGCAGCAGAAGTGATTGTGATACCACGTTCTTGCTCTTGCTCCATCCAGTCCATTTGAGAAGCGCCTTCGTGAGTTTCACCGATTTTGTGAATCTTACCTGTGTAATAAAGGATACGCTCAGTAGTTGTTGTTTTACCAGCATCAATGTGAGCCATGATCCCAATATTACGAGTATTCTCAAGAGAGAATTCGCGTTTCATAAGGTATTTCTCCTTCCATATTGGGCTTATGCGATGTTTAGATTACCAACGGTAGTGAGCGAATGCTTTGTTCGCTTCTGCCATTTTGTGCATATCTTCACGCTTTTTAACTGATGCACCAGTGTTGTTAGAAGCATCAAGGATTTCGTTAGCTAAACGCTCTTCCATTGTTTTTTCACCACGAAGACGAGCGTAGTTAACTAGGTAACGAAGACCTAAAGTTGTACGACGTTCTGGACGTACTTCTACTGGCACTTGGTAGTTAGAACCACCAACACGGCGAGCACGAACTTCAAGAACTGGCATTACGTTGTTTAGAGCAGCTTCGAATACTTCAATTGGATTTTCACCAGAACGTTCTTTAACTAGATCGAACGCACCGTATAAAATCTTTTGAGAAGTACCTCTTTTACCATCAACCATCATTTTATTAATTAAACGAGTTACTAGTTTTGAACTATAAATTGGATCTGGTAACACGTCACGTTTGGAAACAGGACCTTTACGAGGCATGTGTTTTCCTCCTTTCGAATAATTATCGATTTATTTTATAAGAATTACCTTGTCATAGTTGCCAGGCAAATTTCCAATCTGCTAGCAAGGTTGGAAATTTGCGACTACTACTTCAAGTCCATTATTAAGCAACGCTCAATAATGTTAAATTATTTTTTTTCTTTAGGGCGTTTTGTTCCGTATTTAGAACGTGATTGTAAACGACCGTTTACACCAGCTGTATCAAGAGCACCACGTACGATATGGTAACGAACACCCGCTAAGTCTTTTACGCGTCCGCCACGGATAAGAACAACACTGTGCTCTTGTAAGTTGTGGCCTTCACCTGGGATATAAGCTGTAACCTCAATTTGGTTAGTTAAACGTACACGAGCGTATTTACGTAACGCTGAGTTTGGTTTACGAGGTGTCATTGTACCTACACGAGTACAAACACCGCGTTTTTGTGGAGATTTAACATCAGTTAAAGATTTTTTAAATGAGTTATATCCTTTGTTTAACGCTGGTGATTTTGATTTCGTGATTTTAGATTGACGAGGCTTACGTACTAATTGGTTAATTGTAGGCATCGGTATTTCCTCCCTTCATTTATTCCTTGTTAATACCACACATCCAGGTGGTTCATTTTTTGGGTAAAAACAAAGTCTTTGTGTTCAATACACAAAAACTACTCTACAGTGATCGCAACTACCGCAGCTCCAACGTGGATTCCACAGGCCTTGCCCAGTTCCTTTTTGGACTCAACAAGAATAACTGGTATACCGATTTCTCTCGCGAAAGATATGGCCGAATCGGTTACCCAATTGTCTGCATCAAGTGCCACAAAAAGTTCTTTCACTGAACCAGCTTGCATTGCTTTTACTGCTTGCTTTGTACCTATGATTGTTTGACTATCCCTTACTCTATCATAAGACATTTTCATATCCTCCGAAGTACAGACAGTTAACTATCAACCTTCAATATATTATCATTACCAATTTCGACTGTCAACTAATATCTTTAAAAAGCCCGAAGAGATGATTAAAATACATCTCTTCGGCACTTATTTTAATGATTATTCAGCAGAAATTAGGTCTTCTGTGTCAAGCTCATCTTTTTCAATACGGATTTGACGGTAACGTTGCATACCAGTACCTGCAGGAACAAGTTTACCGATAATTACGTTTTCCTTCAGACCAAGAAGTTCATCACGTTTTCCTTTAATAGCAGCATCCGTTAACACACGAGTTGTTTCTTGGAATGATGCAGCGGATAAGAATGATTCTGTTTCAAGAGACGCTTTTGTAATACCTAGGATAACAGGACGACAAGTTGCAGGGTTTTTGCCCTTTAGCACAGCATCTGCATTTGCTTCTGAGAATTGGTGAATATCTAGTAATGAGCCTGGTAATAATTCTGTATCACCAGCTTCGATTACACGAACTTTACGAAGCATTTGGCGAACCATTACCTCGATATGTTTGTCTCCAATTTCTACCCCTTGCATACGGTATACTTTTTGTACTTCTTTTAACAGGTATTCTTGAACTGTTGAAACGTCTTTAACTTTTAATAATTGTTTTGGATCAATAGAACCTTCTGTTAATACTTGACCACGTTCTACAAAGTCGCCTTCTTGTACTTTTAGACGAGCATTGTAAGGTGCTGCGTATTTACGTGTTTCTACTTCACCTTCAATTGTAATCTCTTTTAGACCTTCGCGGATTTCAGTGATGTCTGAAACAGTACCCGCGATATCAGAAATAACTGATTGACCTTTAGGATTACGTGCTTCAAAAATCTCTTGGATACGTGGAAGACCTTGTGTAATATCATCCCCGGCAACCCCACCTGTATGGAATGTACGCATTGTTAATTGTGTACCTGGTTCACCGATTGATTGAGCCGCAATAATACCAACTGCTTCTCCAACTTCAACCTCTTCACCTGTTGCTAAGTTCATGCCGTAACATTTTTTACATACACCATGTTTTGTATTACATGTGAATGCTGAACGGATTGTTACTTCCTCGATACCAATCTCGATAACCGCACGCGCGATATCTTGATCGATTAAGCCATCTTTTTCTAAGATAACTTCACCTGTTTCTGGATGCATGATTGTTTTCTTCGTATGACGACCGATAATACGTTCATCTAACGCTTCAATTAACTCTGTGCCTTCCATTAACGCACCGATTGTTAAACCACGGTCAGTTCCACAGTCATCCTCACGAACGATAACATCTTGTGCTACGTCAACAAGACGACGTGTTAAGTAACCTGAATCGGCAGTTTTTAGGGCTGTATCGGCAAGACCTTTACGAGCACCGTGAGTTGAGATGAAGTACTCTAATACCGTTAAACCTTCACGGAATGAAGATTTAATTGGAAGTTCGATGATACGACCAGCCGGGTTGGCCATCAGACCACGCATACCAGCTAACTGTGTAAAGTTAGATGCGTTACCACGGGCACCTGAGTCAGACATCATAAAGATTGGGTTTGTTTTCTCAAGCGACTTCATTAGCTTTGATTGAATTTCATCTTTCGCAGCACTCCAGCTTGAGATAACGCGATCATAACGCTCCTCTTCCGTGATGAAACCACGACGGAATTGCGCTTGAACTTTATCTACTTTTTCTTGAGCTACCGCTAAAATTTCGCCTTTGTCTGGTAATACGACGATGTCAGATACACCTACAGTGATACCAGCACGTGTTGAATATTTGAATCCTAAGTTCTTCATGCGGTCAAGCATTTTAGATGTTTCAGTGATGTGGAAACGTTTAAATACTTCAGCAATGATATTACCTAAGAATTTTTTGCGGAATGGGTTTACAACTGGTACTGATGCAAAGTGTTTACGCAGTACAGCTGTGCGTTGTGCATCAACTTTACCTTTTTCATCAAGCCCATTATAAGTAGCATCTGCTTCAAGTTCTTTTAACGTTTCTTCATCAATTGTTAAATTAACAAAGTATTTGTCTGGTGTTTCTTGTTCTAAGTTGAATGCAGTTGGCTCATTAATGTATGGGAATGATTTAGGCAAGATTTCGTTAAAGATTACTTTACCAACAGTCGTTAATAGGAACATATTATTTTGTTCCTCAGTAAATGTTGGGTTATTTAACGAGCTTGCTTTAATCGCAATACGAGTATGCAAATGAACATGACCTGTATCATATGCAATTAATACTTCGTTTGGTCCATAGAAAGTTGTTCCTTCGCCGCGAGCTGTTTCACGCTCAAGTGTTAAGTAGTAGTTACCTAATACCATATCTTGAGATGGTGTTACAACCGGTTTCCCGTCTTTCGGGTTCAGGATGTTTTGTGCAGCAAGCATTAGAAGACGAGCTTCTGCTTGTGCTTCTGCTGATAATGGTACGTGAACCGCCATTTGGTCACCATCGAAGTCAGCGTTATAAGCTGTACATACTAATGGGTGAAGACGAATAGCACGACCCTCAACTAGTGTTGGTTCAAACGCTTGAATACCAAGACGGTGAAGAGTAGGTGCACGGTTTAGTAATACTGGATGCTCACGAATTACATCTTCTAAAACGTCCCATACATCGTTGTTTAAACGCTCGATTTTACGTTTAGCAGATTTAATATTATGAGCAAGACCACGTTCTACTAACTCTTTCATTACGAAAGGCTTAAATAGCTCAATTGCCATTTCTTTCGGTAGACCGCATTGATACATTTTTAAGTTTGGACCTACTACGATAACCGAACGACCAGAGTAGTCAACACGTTTACCAAGTAAGTTTTGACGGAAACGACCTTGTTTACCTTTCAGCATATGTGAAAGTGATTTTAATGGACGGTTACCAGGACCTGTTACAGGACGACCACGACGACCATTATCGATTAATGCATCAACAGCTTCTTGTAACATACGTTTTTCGTTTTGTACGATGATGCTTGGAGCACCAAGGTCAAGTAAACGTTTTAAACGGTTATTACGGTTGATTACACGACGATATAAATCATTTAAGTCAGAAGTTGCAAAACGACCACCATCTAATTGCACCATCGGACGAAGCTCTGGCGGAATAACCGGTAATACATCTAAAATCATCCATTCAGGAGAGTTACCTGAGTTACGGAATGATTCAACAACTTCAAGACGTTTAATTGCACGTGTACGGCGTTGACCTTGTGCTGATTTTAACTCTTCTTTTAAAGAATAAGTTTCATCTTCAAGATCAATTTTGCCTAATAATTTTTTAATTGCTTCCGCACCCATAGATGCTTCGAATGTGTTGCCGAATTTTTCGCGATATGCACGGTACTCTTTTTCAGAAAGTAGTTGCTTACTTTCTAAGTTTGTAGCACCTGGTTCGATAACAACGTAAGAAGCAAAGTAAATTACTTCTTCTAGTGCACGTGGGGACATATCTAAAATAAGACCCATACGGCTAGGAATACCTTTGAAGTACCAGATATGAGATACTGGTGCTGCTAATTCGATGTGGCCCATACGTTCACGACGAACTTTGGCGCGTGTTACTTCTACTCCACAACGATCACAAACTACGCCTTTATAGCGTACACGTTTGTATTTACCACAATGACACTCCCAGTCCTTAGTTGGACCGAAAATACGCTCACAGAATAAACCATCTTTTTCTGGTTTTAAAGTACGATAGTTGATTGTTTCAGGTTTTTTGACTTCACCGTATGACCAAGAACGGATCTTGTCAGGAGAAGCTAAACCGATTTTCATATATTCAAATTCATTAACGTCTATCAAGGAGCCTACCTCCCTCTAGTATAGGTCTTTATAAAGACTCTTTTACGCAGCTCGATAATCGTTTGCAAGAATCATGTCTCTTTGGCAAAAGATTAAAAATAGAATGATTTATTGAAAGAAAAAGCCGGGCAGGGCATTAAATCCTGCCCGACTAATTTGAAAAATAACTTTGACCGTGTTCACAAAGGTGTGAACTAACGTTTTCCATTATTCAAAAGACTCTACTGGCTCTTCTTCTTTTTCTTGCTGTGGTGCAATGTTAAGTGCGTCAGCTGGTTGAAGATCTTCTTCTTCGTCTAAGTCGCGAAGCTCTACCTCTTCATCATTAACTGTTAACATTTTCACATCCATACCAAGAGATTGAAGTTCTTTAATCAATACTTTGAATGATTCAGGAACGCCTGGCTCTGGTACACTTTCACCTTTAACGATTGCTTCGTATGTTTTCACACGACCAACAACATCATCGGATTTAACTGTTAAGATTTCTTGAAGTGTGTAAGCAGCACCGTATGCTTCAAGTGCCCATACTTCCATCTCACCAAAGCGTTGTCCACCGAACTGTGCTTTACCACCAAGTGGCTGTTGAGTAACAAGTGAATAAGGACCAGTTGAACGTGCGTGAAGTTTATCATCAACCATGTGAGCAAGTTTGATCATGTACATGACACCAACCGATACACGGTTATCGAATGGTTCACCTGAACGTCCATCATACAGGATTGTTTTACCATCGCGGTTCATACCTGCTTCTTCCATCGTTTCCCAAACATCTTCCTCGTTGGCACCATCAAATACTGGAGTTGCCATATGAACGCCTAAGTAACGAGAAGCCATACCTAAGTGTAGCTCTAAAACTTGTCCGATGTTCATACGAGAAGGTACGCCAAGTGGGTTTAACATGATATCAACAGGAGTACCGTCTGGCATGAATGGCATATCCTCTTCCGGTAAGATACGAGAGATAACCCCTTTGTTACCGTGACGTCCGGCCATTTTGTCCCCTACGCGAATTTTACGTTTTTGAACAATGTAAGCACGAACTAATTGGTTAACACCCGGTGGTAATTCATCGCCATCTTCACGGTTAAATACTTTAACGTCAAGAATAATACCGCCAGCACCATGTGGTACACGTAATGAAGTATCACGAACTTCACGAGCTTTTTCACCGAAGATAGCATGTAATAAACGTTCTTCAGCAGTTAATTCTGTAACCCCTTTAGGTGTTACTTTACCTACAAGAATGTCACCATCACGTACTTCTGCACCGATGCGGATAATACCGCGTTCGTCTAAGTTACGAAGCGCATCTTCCCCAACGTTTGGAATATCACGAGTGATTTCTTCAGGTCCTAATTTTGTATCACGAGACTCTGATTCATATTCTTCAATATGAACAGATGTATAAACATCGTCTTTTACAAGGCGTTCGCTCATGATAACAGCATCCTCATAGTTATAGCCGTTCCAAGTCATGAACGCAACAAGTACGTTACGACCAAGAGCAAGTTCACCATTTTCCATAGATGGACCGTCTGCTAAAATGTCACGAGGTTTCACACGTTCGCCAACTTTTACAAGTGGACGTTGGTTGTATGAAGTACCTTGGTTAGAACGAATGAATTTTTGTAATTTATATTTTGTTAAATCGCCTTTTACCTCTTTACCGTCAACGACTTCAATGCGGCGAACACGGATAGAGCGAGCTTCAACGTGCTCAACAATACCATCATATTTCGCTACTACAGCCGCACCTGAGTCACGCGCATCAACGTGTTCCATACCAGTACCAACGAATGGTGCTTCTGGGTTAAGAAGAGGAACTGCTTGACGTTGCATGTTGGCACCCATAAGTGCACGGTTCGAGTCATCGTTTTCTAAGAACGGGATACATGCAGTCGCAGCTGACACTACTTGTTTAGGAGATACATCCATGTAGTCCATTTGCGATTTGTTAAATACTGTATTGTCCCCACGGAAACGACCTACTACTTCGTCTTTAGCAAATGTGCCATCAGGATTTAATAGTGAGTTCGCTTGTGCTACATAGTAGTTATCTTCTTCATCTGCTGTTAAGTAATCAATTTGATCCGTTACTTGACCTGTTTCATGGTCAATACGACGATAAGGTGTTTCAATGAATCCAAATTTATTTACTTTGGCAAATGAAGATAAAGAGTTGATTAAACCAATGTTTGGACCCTCTGGTGTCTCGATTGGACACATACGACCATAGTGAGAATAGTGAACGTCACGTACTTCGAAACCAGCACGCTCACGTGTTAAACCACCAGGTCCTAATGCAGATAGACGACGCTTATGCGTTAACTCTGCCAATGGGTTTGTTTGGTCCATGAATTGTGATAATTGAGAGCTACCAAAGAACTCTTTAATTGACGCAATTACCGGACGAATATTAATTAATTGCTGTGGTACAATCGCAGCTGTATCGTTAATAGACATACGCTCACGTACTACACGTTCCATACGGGATAAACCGATACGGAATTGGTTTTGTAAAAGCTCACCAACAGAGCGTAGACGACGGTTACCTAAGTGGTCGATATCATCTGTTGCCCCTACTTGGTAAAGTAAGTTGAAGAAATAACTTACTGAAGATAATACGTCAGCAGGCGTAATATTCTTCACTTCTTCATCGATGTACGCATTACTAATAATATTGATTTCTTTTTGCGCTTCATCTTTTGGTGCATAAATTTTAATAGACTGGATTGTTACATCGTCTTCAAGTACTCCGCCAACTTGTGATAAAGTGCGGTAACCGATCCCTTTTGATGAATCTTCTAAATACGGTAAGATTTTATCTAAAGTACGACGATCAAGAACTGTACCCTTCTCTACTAAAATTTCGCCTGTTTCTGGGTCTACAAGCGTTTCAGCAATCGTTTGGTTAAATAAACGATTTTTAATATGAAGCTTTTTATTCATTTTGTAGCGACCAACATTCGCTAAATCATAGCGTTTTGCATCGAAGAAACGAGAGTATAATAAACTCTTCGCACTTTCAACTGTTGGTGGCTCACCTGGACGTAAACGTTCATAGATTTCTAAAAGTGCTTTTTCAGTACTTTCAGAGTTATCTTTTTCTAACGTATTACGTAAATATTCGTTATCACCGATAATATCGATAATTTCTTGGTCTGAACCGAAGCCTAATGCACGAAGTAACACTGTTACTGGTAGCTTACGAGTACGATCAATACGCACGTATACTACATCTTTCGCGTCAGTTTCATATTCTAACCAAGCACCACGGTTCGGAATAACTGTCGCTCCGAAACCTTTCTTACCGTTTTTATCAGTTTTATCATGGAAATACACACTTGGTGAACGAACTAATTGTGAAACGATAACACGTTCAGCACCATTGATAATGAACGTACCTGTCTCTGTCATTAATGGGAAGTCACCCATGAAGACATCCTGTTCTTTCACTTCGTCTGTTTCTTTGTTGTAAAGACGTACTTTCACACGTAATGGAGCTGCGTAAGTAACATCTCGCTCTTTACACTCATCAACATCATATTTAGGATCTCCTAATGAATAATCGATGAATTCTAATGAAAGATTGCCTGTAAAGTCCTCGATCGGCGAAATGTCACGGAACATTTCACGTAAACCTTCTTCAAGGAACCACTCGTAAGACGCCGTTTGAATCTCAATCAGATTTGGAAGCTCAAGCACCTCGTTAATACGCGCAAAGCTTCTACGCTGGCGGTGTTGTCCATACTGAACTAGTTGACCTGTCAACTCATTCACCCCTCAATAAAGCGATATTAGGTCTTTGCAAAATCATACAAATAGTGTATGATTTCGAAAGACAAAAAGAAAACGAGTCTTCAAAAAGATCTCATTTTCGGTTAACTAAACTTATCTTGGCAAGTATACCCACATTATAACAATCATATTCAAAAAGGGCATACGACCTCAAAATAATATTTTTGCATTGTATCATGTTATCATAGCCGATTTGTCAAGTCAATAATTTATGCATATTTCACTTATTTTTTCGCGCGTACTATCCAGTACCCTTTTTTCTTCTCCACAACATCGACTTCAGAAAATTTTTCTTCTAAGTAACTTACCGTTGATGGTGCACCTTGCTTCTTCTGTATTACTACCCACAGCTCACCAGATGACACTAGCTTATCATAAGCTCCATCGTAAAAGCGGAAAATTGTTTCCTTTCCTGCGCGAATTGGAGGATTGGTTAAAATAGCTGCGGCGTTTACATCATTGTCAACCATCGATAGTCCGTCACTCACAAATATCCGTACATTTTGAACACCGTTTACTTGCGCATTTTTTTGCGAGAGTGCAACAGCACGTTCATTGATATCCATCATAAGAACGGTACGGTCTGGGTTTGTTTTGGCAATCGATAATCCGATCGGTCCGTACCCGCACCCCACATCAAAAATCGCACCATCAATATCAGGCATTTGAAAAGCATCTATTAAAACACGGGATCCAAAATCTACTTCGCTTTTACTAAATACACCTGCATCCGTTTCAAAGGAAAACGTATGCCCTAACAACTTGAATGTCCAGTGACGAGGTTTACTCTCGGTTTGAGGCTTACTCGTATAATAGTGATCTGACATTTCCACGCCTCCTCAAAATGAAGAAAAAAGCCCGCCACAATGACGAGCTTTCCTTTTGTTTAAAAGTAACGCGAGATTACTTAACTTCTACAGATGCGCCAACTTCTTCAAGTTTAGCTTTGATTTGTTCAGCTTCATCTTTAGAAACGCCTTCTTTAAGAGCTTTAGGAGCGTTATCTACTACTTCTTTAGCTTCTTTAAGACCTAAACCAGTGATTTCACGAACCGCTTTGATTACTTTGATTTTTTCAGCACCAGCAGATGCTAATACTACGTCAAACTCAGTTTTTTCTTCAGCAGCGCCAGCAGCAGCACCTACTACTGCTACAGGAGCAGCAGCTGTTACACCGAATTCTTCTTCGATAGCTTTTACTAAATCGTTTAATTCAAGAACTGTCATAGCTTTGATAGCTTCTAAGATTTGCTCTTTATTCATTATAATTTCCTCCTAATTGGATAATGTTTTATTGTTGCGGTCAGGCCGCGGAAGTTATAGTGCGTATATTACGCGCCTTGTTCTTCTTTTTGTTCTGCAACAGCTTTTGTTGCAAGTGCGAAGTTGCGCACTGGAGCTTGAAGTACAGATAAAAGCATAGAAAGAAGACCTTCGCGTGATGGAAGTTCTGCAAGTGCTTTAACATCTTCAACAGATGAGATTGTACCTTCAATAATACCCGCTTTAATTTCTAAAGCTTCGTTTTTCTTAGCGAACTCGTTGATGATTTTAGCAGGAGCTACAACATCTTCATTTGAGAACGCAATTGCGTTAGGACCAACTAATACGTCATTGATTCCTTCAAGACCAACAGCTTCAGTAGCACGACGTGTTAAAGTGTTTTTGTAAACTTTGAACTCAACGCCAGCTTCACGAAGTTGTTTACGAAGTTCAGTTACTTGCGTAACGTTAAGACCATGGTAATCCACAATTACTACAGAAGCAGCATTTTGAAATTTCTCAGTAATCTCTTGAACTTGTGCTTGTTTGTTTTCGATAACTTTGCTCATGATGACACCTCCTATTAGAATGGGTCATTTATACCGACAAAAGAAAAGCCTCTGGGTCAAATAGACACAGAGGCTGAAAGTCATCATCTTTAAAATAAGATTCCGAATTCCGCTGTCCTCGGTAGGATCATTAAGTGACAAGTCACTCCTACTGTCTACGGTACAAATGGATGATTCACAACAGCAACCATCTTATCATAGATAGACAGCGCCGTCAACAGATTTACATAAAAACTTAAATTATTTTACCACTACGCTTGAAGCATCAACTTTAAGAGCTGGACCCATTGTAGTTGTAACGTTTACAGATTTCATGTAAGTACCTTTAGCTGCAGCAGGTTTCGCTTTTTGCACTACATCGAATACAGTTAAGAAGTTTTCAACTAATTTTTCTGTAGAGAAAGAAACTTTACCGATAGGTGCGTGGATGATACCAGCTTTATCAGCACGGTATTCTACTTTACCAGCTTTAATTTCTGCGATAGCTTTTGTTACATCGAAAGTAACTGTACCAGTTTTAGGGTTTGGCATTAAACCTTTAGGTCCTAATACGCGACCAAGTTTACCAACTTCACCCATCATGTCAGGAGTTGCAACGATTACATCGAAATCAAACCAACCTTGTTGGATTTTTTGGATGTATTCTGCATCGCCTACATAGTCAGCACCAGCAGCTTCAGCTTCTTTAAGTTTTTCACCTTTAGCGAATACTAATACGCGTTGAGTTTTACCAGTACCGTTTGGTAACACTACTGCACCACGGATTTGTTGGTCGTTTTTACGAGTATCGATTCCTAGACGGAAAGCAACTTCTACAGTAGCGTCGAAGTTCACTGAGCTAGTTTTTTGAGCAAGTTCGATTGCTTCTTGAGCGCCGTATAATGCGTTACGGTCGATTAATTTTGCTGCATCTTGCAGTTTTTTACCTTTTTTAGCCATTATATAATTCCTCCTTGATTGTGGTTATAGCGGATTTTACCTCCCACGAATAAAGGTTGCGCGTTCACAAAGAAACTCCGCAACCTTCCAAAAAACAAATACATCATCAAGTAATGGGATTAGTCTTCGATAACAATACCCATGCTTCGTGCAGTACCTTCAACCATTAACATTGCAGCTTCTACTGAAGCAGCGTTAAGGTCTGGCATTTTAGTTTCAGCGATTTCGCGAACTTTATCACGTTTAACCGTTGCCACTTTTTTACGATTTGGTTCACCAGATCCAGATTGGATACCAGCTGCTACTTTAAGTAGTACTGCTGCGGGTGGAGTTTTTGTAATGAAAGTGAATGAACGGTCCTCGAATACTGAAATTTCAACTGGAATGATAAGACCAGCTTGATCTGCAGTACGCGCGTTGAATTCTTTACAGAATCCCATGATGTTCACACCTGCTTGACCTAATGCAGGACCAACCGGTGGAGCTGGGTTTGCTTTACCAGCAGGGATTTGAAGTTTAACAACTTTAATAACTTTTTTAGCCACGAGACACACCTCCTTAAGTCCGTGATGTGGTAATTGGGTTGCCCCTCCCACTCAATATCTGTCTGTCAGCTAATTGCCGATAACATTAAAATTATCATTGCAGACGTCAAACCAAAGTATGACAATCTGACCTAGAAATGATACCACTTTTAATTTTTTTAAGCAAGTAGTAATTAACAAAATCTGCGACATACGTCTTAGACATATGTACTTTAGTTACTAGAACTACATTTTTTGTATTTGCTCAAAATCTAGTTCCATAATTGTTTCGCGACCAAACATATCGACAGAAACTTTCACTTTTCCTTTTTCAGTGTCAATTTCTTCAACACGTCCTTGGAAGTGAGCAAAAGGCCCTTCCAATACTTCTACTGCTTCTCCAACAGAAATATCAATCTCGACAATTTTGTCAGTCATTCCCATTTGTTGAAGTAGACGATCCGCTTCTTCAGGTAATAAAGGTGTCGGTTTTGCACCACCACCAGATGAACCGATAAAGCCAGTTACACCTGGCGTATTGCGTACAACATACCATGAATCATCTGTCATAATTAGCTCTACTAAAACATAACCAGGGAAAACTTTGCGCATCATAGTACGCTTTTTCCCATCCTTCATTTCTGTTTCTTCATGTTCAGGTACAATAACACGGAAAATCTTATCCTGCATACCCATTGTTTCTACACGTTTCTCTAGGTTTGCTTTTACACGGTTTTCATACCCTGAATACGTATGAACAACATACCAATTTTTCTCCATAACTACTAGGACTCCTCGTCCGTCCCTCCCTTACAAATAAGAGTGAAAATGATTCACGATATGCTAAGTGCATTCTTTACTCTTTTCACAAACTGCTCATTAGAAAAACATAGCTTTCGCTAATAGCTAGCGAAAGCCTGATGATATATACCAAATCTAGCATAGTCATCTATCGCTACCCTCATACTATCCCTAGTAGCTTACTTATCATATTGAGAATATTTTACTGCTGTCCACTTCTTCAATTTCGCCTTGGCGTAATTGCCGCTGACGCGCAGATAAACAATGCGTTCGGAAGCTTTATCTTCACGAAGATAAAACAAACGAAAAAACCCGTTTATTGTAATGACGGGCTATTTCAGAAGTATTAACATGCTATTTACTAAATTATAACTCTAAGTACCAGCGGAATAATGATGAAATACCTAAGTCTACTAACACAAAAAATAAAGCCATAATTACAACAGTTGAAATTACAACGACTGTATATTTCGTCAGTTCTTTACTTTTTGGCCAGCTTGTTTTGCGCATTTCCGACATTACATTGCTGAAAAAGCCTTTAATCTTGCCCATTCTAGCCTAACCTCCGAATCAATCATATCTGTCTATTTACAAATTATTTTATAGCGTTTGTTTATGCACTGTATGTTCATTGCAATGCGAGCAAAATTTCTTTAATTCGAGGCGTACAGTTGTATCTTCCTTAGCTGGAAACGTATAATTTCTCGATCCGCATTTTTCGCAATTTAGAACGACTTTTTTTGCCATATAATCACCTTTTCGGCACTTTGTCTTTTCAAGACTAACACCTATATTTGTCAATGTCAACAAAGGCATACAACCGCTAAGACATTTCTTCAAGAACTAAATGTCGCTCTAATTTACGCTTTACTCGTTGCAAAGCATTGTCAATAGACTTCACATGACGATTTAATTTCTCAGAAATTTCATGATAAGACTGTCCATCTAAGTAAAGCGCTAACACTTGTAGCTCTAATTCACTTAAAATCTCACCCATCTTTTCTTCTAAGTAGCCAAACTCTTCTCTATGAATCATTAATTCTTCCGGATCATCCATAATAGCACCGGTTAACACATCCATTAATGTACGGTCTGACTCTTCATCAAAAATAGGCTTGTCCAAAGAAACATAAGAATTTAATGGTATATGCTTTTGTCTTGTAGCTGTTTTAATAGCCGTAATAATTTGTCTTGTAATACATAATTCAGCAAAAGCTCGAAAAGAAGCCAGTTTATCTCCCTTAAAATCACGAATGGCTTTATACAAACCAATCATGCCTTCTTGCACAATGTCTTCTTTATCTGCACCAATTAAAAAATAAGATCTAGCCTTCGCTCTCACTAACAAACGGTATTTCGTAATTAAATAATCCAACGCATCTGTATTACCTTGATGCACCATTTCAATAAGTTCTTCATCATTGAATCGTTCAAAATCTTGTGTCACTTGTACAATATTATTTTTAAACATGGTATCACCTCAGCCACAACAGATAATAGGAACAGTATAACGGAATTGGAAAATATGAGTCAATCAATCATTTCAAACCACGCCGCCACTTTTCAAAGGCTAAAGCAACATCCGGCTTAAGCTCCATGCGAGATGGCGGTTTGCTATCATGTTTTTGTTTCACATCATGAGAAATTTTATGTTGGATAATACCCATCTCAATTTCTAGCTCCCTTGCCGATTTTCGCAGAGCACCATTACCAAAAATAACGTTTTGCTCTGCCATATCGGAGGTTGCTACGTGAATCTGTACATTTCTAGCCTTTAGTTCGTGTGTCATTTTTTCAATACGTTCATCTGCTGTTTCGTTTTTCCGTGTATAAATGATTTCGACATCGTTTTCTAAATAAGTTTGCTCCACACCTGGTACAAGATGCGCGTCAAAAACTATAATTACGCGCCACCCCATAGTTGCCTTATACTCAGCCATAAGCTCAATCAACCTCTTACGGGCATCTTCAAAATTAGTATCACGTAATGGTCGTAGCTCTTTCCAAGCTCCTATCATATTATAGCCGTCAACAAGCAAAATATTGTTCATTGTCAATCATTCGCTTCTTGACGTTTACGATACACTTCGTACATTAAAAGTGCAGCAGCTACCGATGCATTTAGTGATGTGACATGCCCAACCATCGGTAAATGATATAAAAAGTCACATTTCTCTTTTAATAAGCGGCCCATTCCTTTGCCTTCACTACCAATAATAATCGCAAGCGGCAATGTTGCATCCATTTTACGATAGTCTGCAGAACCTTTTGCATCTGTACCCGCAATCCAAACCCCTCGCTCTTTCAGCTCATCCACCGTCTGCGCTAGGTTATTCACACGCACGACAGGTACATGCTCAATTGCTCCAGTCGATGCCTTTGCCACTACAGCTGTCAAACTCACAGAACGGCGCTTCGGAATAATAATACCATGCGCACCTATCGCATCAGCAGTTCGCATAATAGAGCCCAGATTATGAGGGTCCTCTAGCTCATCTAAAATTAAGAAGAATGGATCTTCTTGTTTTTTTGCCGCTGCAGCAAATAAGTCCTCTAACTCTGCATATCTATATGCTGCAACAGAGGCAACTATTCCTTGGTGGTTGGCATCTGATAATTGATCCACCTTTTTTTTCGGGACAAATTGAACGATGACGCCACGTTCTCGTGCTAAATCTAGGAGTTCATTAACCCCTGATTTTTTCACACCTTCTGCAATCCATACTTTATTCATATCGCGTCCTGAACGAAGTGCTTCTAACACTGGGTTTTTACCGGCAATAATTTCACCATTTTGCTCTGCCATTAATTCGACACTCCTTTTGATTCCTCGATGATTTGAATAGCGTATGCAATGATTGCATAGACGCGTTCTAATTCATTTAATAAATATAAACTACCGAGCACAGCCTCAAAACCTGAGCTATTACGGTATGTTTGAACATCTGTATTTTTGGGCACAGAGCCGGATTTGGCATTGCGTCCACGACGGAACACAGCCAACTCCTCCTCTGTTAAAAAGCCTTCATCCATCATTCGATGTACAATCATAGATTGAGCTTTAGCTGATACGTAACGCGTCGCTTCTCTATGAAGTGTGTTAGGTTTGACACGGCCGGCACGTAATAAATGCTCTCGTATCTTTTGTTCTAAAACTGCGTCTCCCATATAGGCTAACGCTAATGCATTCAATTGCTTAACATCTTCGTTGCGGAGTTTATCCAAGTTACTTACCCTCGTTTCCATCTAGTTCCTTGTCGCGTATCTTCTAAAATGATACCTTGCGCTTGCAAATGGTCACGAATTTCATCCGAACGAGCAAAATCACGATTTTTACGTGCATCTACACGTTCCTGTAACAGTGCTTCAATTTCTTCGTCTAATAGCTCTTCTTCTTTTGCAAATTCAATACCTAAGACGTCACCTAACACCTCAAAAGTTTCAGTAAAACTTACTAATACTTTTTCATCAGTATTCGTTTCATTTAGATAAATATTTGCGATGCGCGCTAATTCGAATAATACAGAAATGGCGTTGGCTGTATTAAAGTCATCATCCATCGCTTCTTCAAAGTAAGCTTTTTGTTCAGCAATTTTTTCAAGCCATTCTTCTGAGTGATCACCTAAGCTCGCAGTTGCTGTTAAACGGTGTTTCACATTGTTGTAGGCAGTACGAATTCGTTCTAACCCATTTGCGGCTGCATCTACTAAATCCTTCGCAAAGTTAATCGGATGACGGTAATGCACAGAGAGCATAAAGAAGCGTAAAACTTGTGGGTCAATTTGTTTACGAATATCATTAACGAGTATAAAATTACCAAGGGATTTGGACATTTTTTCATTATCAATATTAATATACCCATTGTGCATCCAATAACGCGCAAATGTTTTATCATTATGAGCTTCAGATTGTGCAATTTCATTTTCATGATGCGGGAATGTTAAATCTTGCCCACCTGCATGAATATCAATAGTATCTCCTAAATGCTCACGTGCCATTACAGAGCACTCAATATGCCAACCCGGACGTCCTTTGCCCCAAGGACTTTCCCAGTAAATTTCACCTGGCTTTACAGCTTTCCATAGAGCGAAATCTAACGCATCATCTTTTTTCTCGCCTGCTTCTATACGAGCACCAATTTTTAAATCATCCACCGATTGGTGAGATAATTTACCGTAACCATTAAATTTACGAGTTCGGTAATAGACATCACCAGCTGACTCATAAGCATAGCCCTTATCGACTAAAACTTGAATGAATTGAATGATATCATCCATATGCTCTGTTACACGCGGATGTACATCTGCTTTCTTGCAACCTAGCGCTGAAACATCTTCAAAGTATGCGGCAATAAAGCGCTCCGTTAATTCATGAACTTCTTCTCCAAGCTCATTTGCAGCCTTAATAATTTTGTCGTCCACATCTGTGAAATTTGAAACAAATTTCACATCATAGCCTTTGTATTGGAAATAACGACGCACTGTATCGTAGACAATTACAGGACGTGAATTCCCAATATGAATGTAGTTATAAACCGTTGGACCGCAAACGTACATTTTTATTTTGCCTTCTTCCAGCGGTACGAAAGTTTCTTTTTGTCGTGTTAATGAGTTGAAAATTTGAATACTCATTGTGTTTCTCTCTCCTTTTGTAAGCGCTCGATTTCCTGATTCAATGCTGCAATCTGCTTCTCGAAAGCTTGACAACGTTCTTCTACAGGGTCAGGTATATTTTGGTGGTCTAGTTTTTTCTCTAGACGAACCCCATCCTTAATCACTATTTTACCAGGAATACCGACAACTGTAGCATTTGGTGGCACTTCTTTTAAGACAACTGAACCTGCACCAATTTTACTATTTTCACCAATTGTAATAGAACCTAAAACTTTTGCACCTGTCGCAACTAGTACATTATCCTCTAATGTTGGGTGGCGTTTCCCCTTTTCTTTTCCTGTACCACCTAAAGTTACACCTTGATACAACGTTACATTATCACCAATCTCACATGTTTCACCAATTACAACGCCCATCCCATGGTCAATAAAGAAACGTCGACCAATTTTCGCTCCAGGATGAATTTCAATTCCAGTAAAGAAGCGACTAATTTGTGAAATGGTACGGGCTATAAAATAAAAACGCTTTTTAAAGAACCAATGGGCAACTCGGTGTGACCAAGTAGCGTGCAAACCTGAGTATGTTAGTATAACTTCGAATACACTACGCGCCGCTGGATCATTCTCAAAAATTGTTTCTACATCTTCCTTCATTCTTTTAAACACAAAAAGCTCCCCCTTTTCATTTTGATCTGCTTTAATTCCACACAACCACTTGCATCCCTGGCCATTGAAATACTATAGATGACGTTGATTTCATCACAGAGTTAATGGAGTAGAATCCGGCGCATCCATCGCTTCAATTCACTGTCCAGAAAATAAAAAAGCGCCCCTATCATCCCAAAAAGGGATGACAGAGACGCTAAATTTGCGCGGTTCCACTCTGATTGAAGGCGAAAGCCTTCCACTCTGGACGTTCTGTAACGGGAACGAATCGATAAAGCCTACTAGTTGTTCAGCTTTATACTCAAAGGTGCATTTCAGTTTTGCCTAGGCTCAGACCACTTTCAGCCGGTGATGGTCCTCTCTTTGGAGCATGCGCCACTTACTTCTCCTTATCAACGCTTTCTCAATGTAAATACATTTTACAACGAACTAATAAATTGTCAATCAATTTCTACTTATTGTGCAAATTTTTCTACACGGTCAATTGTTTTCTGTTTACCAATTAAGCAAATCGCGTTAGGAAGTTCTGGACCATGCGTTTCACCTGTCGTTACGACGCGGATTGGCATAAATAGATTTTTACCTTTGTGACCTGTTTCTTTTTGAACAGCTTTAATAGCCGCTTTGACAGTATCAGGTGTAAATTCCTCTAAACCTTCAAGCTGTGCTTTAAATGCAGCCATTACCTCAGGTACTTGCTCCCCTGCTAAAACTGCTTTTGCTTCTTCATCATATTCAATATGATCGTTAAAGAATAGGCGAGATAGTTCTACAATTTCAGCACCAAAGCTCATTTGTTCATGATAAAGTGCGATTAAATCTGTAGCCCATGCACGTTCTTCTTCTGTTAACTCTTCTGGTAATAAACCAGCTTTTTGTAAGTGCGGTAAAGATAATGCTACCACTTCTTCTAAAGATAGTTTTTTAATGTATTGGTTATTCATCCAAGTAAGCTTTTGTTTATCAAACATAGATGGTGATTTTGAAAGACGTTTTTCATCAAAAAGTTTAATAAATTCTTCTTTTGAGAAAATTTCTTCTTCCCCTTCAGGAGACCAACCAAGTAATGCGAAGAAGTTAAACATCGCTTCAGGTAGGTAGCCTAAATCTTTATATTGCGTAACGAATTGAATAATTGATTCGTCACGTTTTGATAATTTTTTGCGGTTTTCATTAATGATTAATGTCATATGACCAAAGCGTGGATATTCCCAGCCAAATGCATCAAAAATCATCATTTGTTTTGGTGTATTCGATAAATGCTCTTCACCACGGAATACATGTGAAATTTCCATAAAGTGATCATCTAGCACTACCGCGTAGTTATACGTTGGGATACCGTTTGCTTTAACAAGAACCCAATCACCAATATCTTTTGACTCAAATGCTACTTGTCCACGTACTAAATCTTCAAATTCATATGTTACATTTTCAGGTACGCGCATACGAATTGTATATTGTTCACCAGCAGCTTCTTTAGCCGCAACTTCCTCTGCTGATAAATGACGACAAGTGCCATCATAAGTTGGAGCTGCAACACCTCGTGCTTTTTGTTCTTCACGAGACGCTTCTAATTTCTCAGAAGAACAGAAGCATTTGTAAGCTAAACCTTGTTCTAGTAGCTTTTCAGCGTGCTCTTTATAAATATCAAGACGCTCCATTTGGCGATAAGGTGCATATGGTCCACCAATATCGATCGACTCATCATACTCAATACCTAACCATTTTAAATTATCTAGCTGAGATGCTTCTCCGCCCTCTACATTACGCTCAATATCTGTATCCTCAATACGTACGATGAATTTACCGTCATGATGTTTTGCATATAAATAGTTAAATAACGCTGTACGCGCTCCACCGATATGTAAGAAACCAGTAGGGGATGGCGCGTAACGAACACGAACTTCTTTCGCCATAATTAAAAGCCTCCTAAATTTTCGTTCAAAAAATTGACTTTGTTCATTTTACCACTCTGTTACAGGAAATAAAAGCGCTGAGAGCCTGCTTTTACTTCTTAATCAATAGGATTGTCGCCATAGCCGCAATCCCTTCCTCGCGACCTGTAAAACCTAAACGTTCAGTTGTTGTTGCTTTAACATTCACTTGAGAAGGCTCTGCATGAAGTAATTCAGCAATACGATTTTGCATTTGTTCAATATATGGTGCCATTTTCGGACGTTGTGCCATAATCGTACAATCCACATTGCCTAAAACATAACCCTTGTCCTCAACAATCTTCCAAATATGCTCTAATAATTTTGCTGAATCAGCATCTTTGAACGCGGGATCTGTGTCTGGGAAATGACGACCGATATCTCCCTCACCAATAGCCCCTAACGCTGCATCTGTTACAGTGTGTAATAAAACATCTGCATCCGAATGCCCTACTAACCCTTTTTCATGAGGAATTGTTATACCACCAATAATTAATGGACGCCCTTCTTCAAATGCATGCACGTCAAATCCTTGTCCCACTCGAAACATATGATTTTGAGACTGTCTAATAAGATAAATAAAATCCACCACATGAAGCCTATTTACTTCAAAAAATATGCAGACTTAAAAAGCGTCTATTCAGCTCATAAGGCAGTCTCATTCACCTTCTTTCACTTTTATATTTACTCTATATTATACCCTCACATTTTAACATATTTCCTAGGAAATGAGTGTCTCGACTAAGTTATATACTATTGGGCTCTCATTTCCCTCGTATTTTTTGTTATGCTTGCATTAATCTAATACGAATACGATAAGGCGGGACTGACATGAACATCAATACTTTTGAAAAGCAATTTAAAAAAGTAATTATACAGCGTGGACACGATTATTATGTAAAAAATCATGTCATTGATATTATGCAAATTGACAATAGCAATTGGCAGGCAGAGGTTGAAGGAACTGAACCGTATACTGTAGACGTCGTCATCACATCAAATGGCGATATTACATATGCGAATTGTGACTGCCCTTACGATGATGATTGCAAGCATATTGCCGCTGTGCTATACGCGATTAAGGAACAACTTAACAATCCTCCTGTACCAGTATCTAGATCATCTAAAGTCAAAAAATCAACATTACAGCAATTGCTAACAACACAAACAAAAGAAAATTTAATAAGCCTAATTCTAACAGTTGGGGAGAACTCCCCTAATTTTTTGCAAGAATTAGAAATGCGACTAATAGAGCCAACAGATATAGTAAAGGCCGCTAAAAAAATGATTGTCCAGCATCTAAAAAGCGGGCAGGAGGGGCGTAGCGGTTTTATCCCACGTCATCGGGCATCGAAAGCACTAAAAGGTGTCTACTCAACACTTCAACACGCTAAGGAGCATATTGACGAAGAGAATTATATTACAGCTATTGAGCTTAGTTTTCTGTGCCTTCAATACACATTAGAGGCACTACAATATGGTGATGATTCCGATGGTCATTTCGGTGATGCCATAAATGAAAGTCTTGAATTAATTAGTCAAGCGATTGAAGAAGGAGCTAGTCTTTGGTCAAAAGAGCAGTATGAAACAGTCTATGAACTTGTTATTCAAAAAGCAATGCAACACGAGTTAGATGGCTGGGTAGACTGTCGAATTCATTTACTCCATGCCTGTGTTCCTCTTTGTGTGGATGATGCGATTGAGGAGCAGTTTAAAACCCTTATTCATTCAATGGAAAGTACATCAGATGATTGGAATGCACAATATATAAATAAAGAGTTAAAACAGATTGAACTTCATTTACTAAAGGATAAATACAGCAGTAAGGAAGTAGAGGCATTTTTGGAGAAGCATATTGAGGACTACCATATGCGTGAACAAATTATTCAATCTGCCATTAACCGCGGTGAATATGAAAAAATATTACAATTAACAGCAGATGGGATCCAGCAAGATCAACAACTCCCAGGAATTGTGAGCATGTGGCAACGCTATGCCTTTCTAGCTCATCAGCATTTAGGGCATACAGAAGAGATGCGCGAATTAGCTTTAACGCTATTACAACAGGGTGATTATGATTTTTACAAGGAGTTCAAAGCTCTTCACTCTACTGAACAATGGCCGGAGGTTCTGGAAGAATTATTAAACAGCCTTACCAATTCACAATTATATGCAAGACTTATTGTAGAGGAACAGCAATCTAAACGTATTCTAGACTATTGCAAAGAATACCCAACACGAATAGAGGACTATTATCAATTCATTAAAGAGCAGTACTATGAAGAAGTTTGTGCACTCTTTATTGACGCCGTCACTATCGATGCTCAATCTTCCGCTAATCGAAAAAATTATAAAGATGTCTGTCGTTCTATCAATATTATGCGTAAGGCTGGCTATACCGTAGAAGCTGAACGGTTGATTACTGATTTACTGCAAACTTACCCAAAGCGCCCTGCTTTTATAGAGGAATTAAAGAGTATTATGAAATAGTGGATTTTCTCTGCAAAAAGAGTTTCTTAACAGCTTTACATTTTGAGGAATTGAAGCATTTAAGAACATAGCTGAAAGAAGTTAAAATAAAATCCCATAAGAAGTTATAGTGCTACTTCTTTACGGGATTTTGTATAGCTGCTCTAGCCGCTACCATTTTAATTTACCTAATATATCTCACTCAACTATTCTCATACAAAGCACGTTTACGCAATATCGCTTCACCGAAAACTAGATCCTCTTGCGTTGTCATCTTTACGTTCTCGTAGCTGCTTTCTACAATATGCACCTCATGGCCGAGACGTTCAACAAGCATTGCTTCATCGGTTCCAAGGAAGCCTACCTTCTCAGCGACATCCTCCGCCTCGACAATCAAATCAAATTGAAATGCTTGTGGCGTTTGAATCATCCATAAGCTTTCTCGATCAATTGTCTCTTCAATAATACCATTGCGTACTTTTTTCATTGTATCCTTCGCACGAACTCCCGCAATCGCAGCGCCAAATCCATGCGCACTTTGTACAAGATTCGCAATAATATCATGCGTAATAAATGGACGCGCAGCATCATGCACAAGCACAATATCAACCTGCTTCATTTCTTTCATGCACGAATGGACGGAATGCTGTCGCTCTGCACCACCATCAGGTAAACCTTTAACTTTAGTAATTCCATACCTCTCTAGCATTTCTTGAATAAATACACGCTCTTCAGGCTTCACTGCAAGCCAAATACCTGTACACTGGCTATCCTGTTCAAATACCTCCAGCGTGTGTATGAGGATCGGTTTTTCTAAAAGATTTAAAAACAACTTATTTTGCCCTGCACCCATTCGCTTTCCGCTTCCCGCAGCAGGCAACACTACTTCATATTGCACATTTCCCACTTCCTAGTCATCCTTTGGTTTAGCAAAAATCATACGACCTGCTGATGTTTGAAGAACACTTGTTACGGTTACTGTAATTGCCTGTCCTATATAGCTACGTCCACCTTCAACAACGATCATTGTGCCGTCATCTAAATAGGCAACCCCTTGATTATGCTCTTTGCCATCTTTAATGACCATCACTTGCATATCCTCACCTGGAATTACGACAGGCTTTACTGCATTGGCTAAATCATTGATGTTCAGCACTTTAACGTGGTGGAGCTCACAAACTTTGTTCAGGTTAAAGTCGTTCGTCACAATTTGTGTATCGTGCCCCATTTTCTTTGCAAGGCGTACTAGTTTTAAGTCAACCTCTTGCACATCCTCAAAGTCCTCTTCCGAAATCTGTACCTTCGTCATACGTTCATCTTGTAATTTCTTCAAAATATCTAAGCCGCGACGACCTCTTGTACGCTTTAATGTATCCGAAGAATCAGCAATATGCTGAAGCTCAGTAAGGACAAATTGAGGTACAACTAGAGTACCTTCTATAAAGCCTGTTTCAGAAATATCTGCAATACGACCATCAATAATAACACTAGTATCTAACAGTTTATAGCTGCCTCGTACTTCTTGAGACTCTACACCTTCCGCTAATTTTTTCTTCGTATTATTACCACGTAACGTAAATAGCTGGATTAATTCATCTCGCTTTTTAAAGCCTACACGGAACCCTAAATAGCCAAGCACAAATGACAGTATAACTGGTAAAACCTTTGTAAATTTCGGTAAATCCATACTATCAATTGCAAAGCCTAAAAAATAAGCAACGATTAGCCCGATAATAAGTCCCAGTGTACCAAATAATAAATCTCCAACAGGTACTTTAAATAGCACCTCTTCCATCCAACTAATAAGCCTTACGAAATAATCCGAAAAGGCAAACGATAGTGTAAACAGTAAAAGCGCTCCTAAAGCTACTGATACGTAGGGATTATCAAGCCAAGGATTAGATGATAAATGAAGCAATTCGTATAATGGCGGTAAGAAAACAAGGCCTAATGCTCCTCCAATCAGTAAAAAAGCAATTTGAACAAATTTTTTCATAAACTGTCACCTCCCATTTTTAATATATAATTATACATAGTTTACTGTAGAAAATCTTTTATGAACCCACCAAAGCATCATTATATCTCTTCTTTTGAACAATCATTTCGATTCTAATGAAAGAGGAAACCAATTACCGAAATCCTTCACACTCAAATTAGAAACGCTTAAGCATCTGCTGGGCATTAAAGGAGCCTTTTCACAGACGTTATCTTAGACGCCGTTTCCCCTCTTAGAGTTTCCTACCTTCTATCTCTGAATTACAAAAGTTTGCAAATCAATTATGCCTCGGCATAATTGCGTCCGGAATCGGCTTTGTGCATGCACAAAGAACTCCTTGCCGATTTCCGTGACATCCGCCTTAGGCTTTAATTTATTTCAGCGGGTGTTTGTACACCCGCTGAAATAAATTAAAAGTGCATGTCAGAACATTGTCCAACATGCACAAGCTTCTTTATAGCTCTCTAAAGCAAGCAGTCAATGCATCCTTTATCGTTTCCACACCAACTATCTCAATACCTTGCGGGAAATCCCATCCACCGATATTCGAAGCCGGTATGAAGACCCGTTTAAATCCGAGCTTTGCTGCCTCAATCACACGTTGTTCAATACGAGATACACGACGCACCTCGCCTGTCAAACCTACTTCCCCAATCAAGCAGTCCGTTGCTCTGACAGCTTGATCCTTAAAACTTGAAACGATGCTTGTTAACACCGCTAAATCAATTGCAGGTTCATCAAGCTTCACGCCGCCAGCAACTTTAATATATGCATCCTGAGCCTGTAGCATGAGGCCCATTCTCTTTTCAAGAACGGCCATAAGCAGTTGTACACGGTTTTGATCGACACCTGTTGCCATTCGTTTCGGATAATTAAAGCTTGTTGGTGTTACAAGTGACTGAATTTCAACTAGAATTGGCCGTGTACCTTCCATTGAGGCTACGATTGTTGACCCTGCCGCTCCCTGTGAACGCTCCTGTAAGAACAACTCAGACGGGTTTAACACTTCCTTTAAGCCCCCCTGGAGCATTTCAAAGATAGCAATTTCATTCGTAGAGCCAAAACGGTTTTTTTGACTGCGTAAAATACGGTGATTATGATGGCGTTCTCCTTCAAAATACAATACTGTATCAACCATATGCTCCAAAATACGTGGCCCTGCAATTTGTCCCTCTTTTGTTACATGTCCAACTAAGAAAATTGCAATTCCCTTCGTTTTTGCAATCCGCATAAGTTCTGCTGTACATTCACGCACTTGTGATACACTACCAGGTGCACTCGTTACTTCCGGATGAAAAACAGTTTGAATAGAATCGACAATAACAAACTTTGGCTGCACATCGTCAATGGTCTGATTTAAAAACTCTAAATTCGTCTCAGAATAGATATACAGCTCTTGTGATACCACTCCTAAACGTTCTGCACGTAGCTTTGTTTGACGGATGGATTCCTCACCAGAAATATAGAGCACACGATGCCCTTTATTCGATAGCAATGCAGATACTTGTAATAACAACGTCGACTTCCCAATCCCAGGATCTCCCCCAATTAACACAAGAGAACCCGGCACGATGCCTCCACCTAACACTCGGTTAAGCTCACCCATTTCTGTTGCAACTCGTGATTCCTCAGCAGCTTCAATCTGCATAATAGGGAGAGCCTTTTGGGTAACCGTAGCAGAATGTTGGAATGCCCCACGTGGCCCTTTCGCGACGACCTCCACCTCTTCAACCATCTTATTCCATTCCCCACACCCTGGACATCTTCCCATCCATTTTGCAGATTCATAGCCACAGCTTGAGCATACAAATTTTGTTTTTTTCTTTGCCAAATTGCATCCACCTCGAATATTTGTTCTTATATTTATTATTGTACATAAAAAAAGACAGCTTGGCACTTAAAGCCTCGCTGTCCTTTTTAAATAAACATTTAATGGGCAGAGGGGAGATGGAGAAGCCCCCCACAGATGAAGATTATTTAGAAGTAGAAACTTCCTCTTTTTTCTTCACAACAAACTCATCATTTACGTAATCAATGATAACTTGGTTGCCCTTCTCTACATTGCCTTTCAGCAGTTCTTCCGATAATCGGTCTTCTACTTGTTTTTGCAATGAACGACGTAGTGGACGAGCACCGTATTGAGGATCGTAGCCTTCCTCAGCAATTTTCTCGAGTGCCGAATCCGTTAACTCTAACGAAATGTCTTGCTCTTTCAGACGTTTTGTTAAAGCATTCGCCATCATTGCTACGATTTCTTTTAAATGTTCTTTTTCTAGTGAGTGGAAGACAATCATTTCGTCGATACGGTTTAAGAACTCTGGACGGAATGCTTTTTTCAATTCCTCAAGCATTGTACCCTTCATATCTTTATACTTCGTATCAGTACTACCTACATTGAAACCAAGGTTTTTACGATATTTTAAAGCATCTGCACCAACGTTTGATGTCATAATAACAACTGTATTGCGGAAATCTACTACTCGACCTTTAGAATCTGTTAAACGGCCATCTTCAAGTACTTGAAGTAAGATATTGAAAACATCTGGATGAGCCTTCTCAATTTCATCTAGTAATACTACTGAATACGGTTTACGACGAACCTTTTCTGTTAGTTGACCGCCATCATCAAAGCCTACATAGCCTGGAGGTGAACCAACTAAACGTGAAGTCGAATGTTTTTCCATGTACTCAGACATATCAACGCGAATCATTGCGTCCTCATCACCAAACATAACCTCAGCTAGTGCTCTAGCAAGCTCTGTTTTACCAACCCCTGTAGGGCCTAAGAAAATAAATGAGCCAATTGGTCGTTTCGGATCTTTCAAACCAGCTCTTGCACGACGTATTGCGCGAGAAATTGCCTCTACCGCTTCTCCTTGACCTACAACTCGTTTGTGTAACTCTTCTTCAAGTTGTAATAACTTAGAAGATTCTTCTGAAGCAATTTTTGAAACTGGAATTCCAGTCCACATAGATACTACCGCTGCTACATCATCTACTGTAACTTTTGACTCGGCTTTACCCTGTTCTTCCTTCCAATTTTTTCTCGTAGTTTCAATTTCATCTTTTAGCTTTTGCTCTGTATCTCTTAATGACGCTGCTTTTTCAAATTCTTGACCTGAGACAGCAGCATTCTTTTCAGAGCGCACATTTTCAAGCTTATCTTCAAGTGCCTTTAAGTTTGGTGGCACTGCGAATGAACGTAAGCGTACTTTAGAACCCGCTTCATCGATTAAGTCAATCGCCTTATCTGGTAAGAAACGATCAGAAATATATCGATCACTCATTTTTGCTGCCGCTTCAATTGCTTCATCTGTGATTTTCACACGGTGATGTGCTTCATAACGATCACGTAAACCTTGAATAATTTGAATCGCTTCTTCTACAGTTGGCTCATCAACTTGAATTGGTTGGAAACGGCGCTCTAATGCCGCATCCTTCTCAATATATTTGCGATACTCATCTAAAGTTGTTGCACCAATACATTGAAGCTCGCCACGGGCTAAAGATGGTTTTAAAATATTCGACGCATCAATGGCACCTTCCGCACCACCTGCACCGATTAATGTATGCAATTCATCGATGAATAAAATAACATTTCCTGCTTGGCGAATTTCATCCATTACTTTTTTCAAGCGATCCTCGAATTCACCACGATATTTTGTTCCAGCAACAACTGTCCCCATATCAAGTGTCATAACACGTTTATCACGGAGAATTTCTGGCACTTCATTATTAATGATTTGCTGTGCTAAGCCTTCAGCAATAGCTGTTTTACCAACACCTGGCTCCCCAATTAATACAGGGTTATTTTTTGTACGACGTGACAGAACCTCAATAACACGTGTAATTTCTTTGCTTCGACCAATGACTGGATCTAAAGTGCCTTCACGAGCAATTTGCGTTAAATCACGCGCAAGGCTATCTAATGTTGGCGTATTGGCAGCCTGTGCAGCTTGTTGACCAGATTGAGCATTATCGTTATTGCCTAATAACAATAGCACTTGCTGACGAGCCTTATTCAATCCGACACCAGCATTATTTAATACACGGGCCGCTATACCTTCACCTTCACGAATAAGCGCTAATAGTAAATGCTCTGTGCCGATATAGGAATGACCTAATTTACGTGATTCATCAACAGATAGTTCTATTACCTTTTTAGCTCGAGGTGTGTAGTGGACAATCGGACCAACATCCTCTTTACCTTTCCCTACAAGCTCTTCAATACCTGCTTCAATCATTTGAGGACTAATATCAATGGCTTCTAATGCTTTTGCAGCAATACCGCCACCTTCACGGATAAGGCCTAATAGAATATGCTCTGTTCCAATTGATTCGTGTTTCCAATGAATTGCCTCTTCTTGTGCAAGCTGTAATACTTTTTGCGCGCGTTGTGTAAAACGATTAAACATCAAATGAATCCTCTCCTTTTCCCCGAATAATAGGCTTACTCATATTTTCTCGAGATAGTGCCTCACGAAGCATTTCCGCTCGTACGCGATCTCGCTCAGTAGGTGGCAAAACGTCACCTGCGTAATTCTGTAAAAATCCAGGTTGCATACTAACTACACATTCGTTTAATTTAGTCGCTTTAATACCTTCAATTAACTGTAAATCTACCCCTAAACGAACATTAGATAAACAGGTAGCAGCTTCCTCACTCGTTAAAATTCGAGCATGAGTTAATGTCCCTAAAGCACGGTATACACGGTCTTCTAAGGCAAGCTCTGCTTTTTCCATTAACTTACCTCTTGCATGCCTTTCTTTTTGAATTATTTTTTCAGCGACACTTTGGATATCGGCTAAAATATCATCCTCTGTTTTTCCTAGTGTAATCTGATTTGACACTTGGTAAACATTCCCTATATTTTCGCTACCCTCCCCATATATTCCTCTTACGGTCATTCCTAATCGTGTCATTGCATTAATGATTTGATTCATCTGACCCGTAAGTGTAAGGGCCGGCAGGTGCATCATGACAGATGCTCGTAAACCAGTACCAATATTTGTTGGACAACTTGTTAAATAACCAAATGTATCTCGAAATGCGTAAGGCAAAGCTTTCTCTAGGGTACGATCAATTTTATTAGCTTGCTCGTATGCCTTTTGAAGTTGAAAACTCGCTGTCATACATTGAATGCGTAAATGGTCTTCTTCGTTCACCATAATGCTAGTTGATTCGTCATCAGATAAGAGCATGGAGCCAACTCGCTCTTTTTTTGCAAGCTGAGGACTAATCAAGTGCTTTTCCACAAGTATTTGACGCTGTAAAGACGTTAAGTCTTTAATAGCAAAATATGAATAATTTTCTCGAAGTTCTGTACTATCCTTAATTGCATGTGTAACTGCCTGTTCCACCTGTAATGCTTCATCCTCTGTAAAGGCTAATGGAAAACGATAACCATCTAAATTTCGCGCAAGGCGGATGCGTGTACTTATGACAATATCTGAATAATCGTCCTCTACACTCATCCATATTGGTGTAGCACGCTCTAAAAACGACTCAATCATCACGACACATCACCACCTTCAAATTGTAGCTGCTTCTCAAGTTCCTTCGCTTCATCACGAAGCTTTGCTGCCTCTTCAAATTGTTCTTCAACTACAGCAATTTTCATACGTTTACGAATATCTTCAATTTGCTTTTTGATGACATGAACATTGTTTCGAGCACCGGGCATTTTCCCTATATGTTGAGGGCCAGCCTGAATACGGTTAAAGAGCTTCGGCAAATGCTCGCTAAAGGTGTCATAGCAGCTAGGGCATCCAAATTTACCTTCTTTTAAAAATTGTTTATAGGTAAATCCACATTGTGGGCAAGTTTGCGGTTGTGGTGGTGCCTGCTGTTTTTCACCCACTTGTTGTTGCTGCCATGTAGGGGAGCCAAACCAATTAGATAATAGCTGTTGAATAGATACTGGCTCTTGCTTAAATTCAGCATGAAATGGATGGAACTGCGAGGCGCAGACGTCACAATAATGATGCTCCACTTTTTGGCCACTTTGAACTTGTGTTACGGTAACTGTCGCATTACGCTGCTTGCAATGTTCGCATATCATTTCCATCACCTCTTTTATTTTTGCTGTTCATATTTAATCGTTGTTAGCATCGCTCGTAAAATTTTTGCTCGAATGTTATCCCGTAACGGGAGTTGCAAATCGATAGTTGAGCGATCAACTGCTGCTAACATTATTTTCGCTTCTCGCTTTGAAATTACCTGCTCATCAATTAGTCGATACACTAAATCTTCTGCCATTATTTGCGATGCCCCACCTTCTATTTGCCTGAGGACATCATCGATTAAATCAATTTGTGAATTCGCGCGGACACGTAAAATTCGAATGTATCCACCACCACCACGTTTGCTTTCAACAAGGTAACCTCGTTCGGCAGTAAATCTTGTATTGATTACATAATTTATTTGTGAGGGCACGCATTGAAATTTATCTGCGATTTCACTACGTTTTATTTCAATATGCCCTTCTCCACCTAATTCAAGTACTTGCTTTAAGTAGCCTTCTATGATGTCTGATATATTACGCATTTTAGGAATACACCTCGCTTACTCCACTGACTTTGACTATCTTTGACTTTCTTTGAGTATATTATACAAAACGCTTGAAAATAATTGCAATTAATTCGCACATAGAAAAATTAAAGTGCCCTGTCCTTAGTTATAAGATACCCGTTTCAGCAATAGAAAAAACGCAAGCATATGCAACTAGCATATACTTGCGTCTATAAAAATTATACCCATCGACCAACAATTGGATAACGCCAAGGCTCATCAGATAAAGCCTTCACAATACCAATAATTGGCGCAATAAAATACATAATACCAAATACAATCAAGAACGGTATCCCAATGAGTAGGACGCTGAAAATACCCGAAATTGTAAGTAACACTATCATCACAACTTGGAACAATAAAGCTTGCACAGAGAGACTCTTTACCTCTTCATCCGAGCCAATTAAGAAAAATATAATTGGTACTAACCATGGCGCAAAAAACGCACTTGCGTGTATGATTACCTTAGACCATTTAGTTTCCATTTATATCAACCCTTCCATTTGATTTTTTATTTTATGTACTACTATTTACGGACCTATCCCTTAAATAGTTTCAAATATAAATTGGATTTTAAAAATTTTTTTGAAAGGCATGTGATACCCGATGGAATTTAATAACAAACTTGCAAACGAATACGAAAAAGGTATTCGTCGCACGCTCCCAAGCTATGATGCAATGCTACGTTTGACACAAACCTTTTACCAATCTGCGTTACATGAAAAAGCTGAATTTTTAGTAGTTGGCTCCGGAAGCGGCAATGAAATTTTACAGCTCGCTGAGAAAAGACCTCATTGGTCATTTGTTGGCTTAGATCCGTCAGAATCGATGCTGCAAATAGCTAGTGAACGTTTAAAATCTCTACCTAATAATATTTCTTTATATCAAGGAACTATACTGGACACTCAGCTACCTACAGAGAAGTTTGATGCAGCAAGCTGTTTATTAGTGCTTCATTTCATACAAGATGATCAAGAGAAGCTTGCAACATTAAAAGAAATAGCGAATAATTTAAAGCCCGGTGCTCCATTTGTCCTCGTCTCAAAATACGGGCAACCTGGTTCCATAGAAACTGAGCTACAATTTGATCTATGGCGTGCTTATTGGCTACAACATACAAAGCTATCACCATCAGACGTAGCGGAAATGGAGAAATCCATACGTTCTCTTTCATTTATGCGTGAAGAGGACATTTTATCACTATTACAGCAGGCAGGCTTTACAAAACCATCTAGGTTCTTTGCTACGACTTTATTTGGTGGTTGGATATGTTATAAAGAAAGTTTCTTTTGAAGATATATACACCTGTTAGGATAGAATGAACAGGATTGAGGTGAATGCTGTGATACGCACAATTGGAATTACAAAAGATCAAAAGCTTATAAAGGATTTTCCGCTTGAAGATATATACAAAAACGAATTTGAATGGTACTGGGTCGATTTTAATTGTCCGACCGATGAGGAAGAACTACTGTTAGATACATTTTTCCACTTTCATCCACTCGCTATAGAAGATTGTTTAATGCGTTTACAGCGGCCAAAGCTCGATTTTTATGATGATTTTCATTTCTTTGTTATCCAAAGAGTTAACGAAGAATTAACAGCTGAGGAAGTAAACATTTTTGTTTCTAATAAATTTATTGTCACATTTCATAAAAACGGAGCTCCGGAAATAGATCGAGTACAAATGATGTTAGAAAAACAGCCAAAGAATTGGGAACGCGGCACAGTATATTTAACATACCAGGTAATCGATAAAATCGTTGATAGCTATTTCCCGCTTGTCTATAAGATTGAGGATCATTTAAATGCACTAGAAGATGAGCTTACTTATCAAAGTAACCCCAATGCTATGAAAGTTGTGTTTGAATTCCGTAGTGATTTGCTGGATCTACGACGCACCATTTTACCAATGCGCGATCTATTATATCGTATCCTTAACTCTTACCGATTTTCACTAAAGAAATCAGAGCGAGCTTATTTCGGAGATATTTACGATCATCTACTTAAACTCACCGAAATGATCGAATCCAATCGTGAGCTCACGGCGGATATGCGTGATAGTTATATGGCGATGAGCTCTAGTCGCATGAATGGCATCATGATGACCCTAACAATTGTTTCAACAATCTTTATTCCTCTGACATTTATTGCTGGTGTTTATGGAATGAATTTTGACTATATGCCAGAGCTACACGGGAAATTTAGCTACTTTATTGTACTCGGAATTATGATTCTTATCGTTTTATTTATGTTGGGAGTCTTTAAACTTAAAGGATGGTTCGGTTTATTTAAATCTTAAAATGATAGTTTATTGCTAATAACTCCTTTGGGACCAACATCACAGATCGAAGCCAAGCAATCAGCCAGCTATTCTTTTGTCGACAAGCTAAAGGCACCTTAGAGATTTTTCTAAGGTGCCTTTTTACTGTCAGTAAGGACCACGATCATCAATTTTATCTTCGCCTTGCTGTGGAAATAAAAAGTAAGCGAGTACCCCAGATACTAATGTTGCACAGACAGTAATTAATAGTTGATCTAAGTCTGGTACTTCAGCATAGTAGTTTCGTAACATGTAAACCGATCCAATTGCTACAATTACCATAACCGGAATAACAAATTTGAAACGTTTCTTTTCCATGTAATACCTCCCCAAAACTATTGTTACGTTCAACCTAAACAGTTCGTATTTTACAGGTTTCCTATTTCAAATTCAATTTACCTATTACCTTTTTAATAGTCTATTTCATGTCTTTTAATCGACAGTCATCTATAATACCTATAAAAAAATAAAGAAATAAAGTAAAATTTTAACCAAATTTACTACAAAAAATAGTAGAATAGACTAAATACCATATATTTCGAAAAATTAACAGACTACGCAATTCGATTTTTTATATACTTACTATGCATTTATAAAGAATGGAGCAAACGACAATGAGTTGGTTTACAAAAAAGAACGATTCTAGCTACTCAATTACATTAGCACCTGAAAATTATAAGCACAATGTACAATTGGATGTATCAAATCATCCAAGACTTCTAAAACAGTTGCAGCTTTTAGATTTAACAATTGAGGATTTAGCCATCATTAAACAACTACAGCCTTTAGCTAAGGATTTAGTTCCTGAAATGGTGGATCAATTTTATGCAGCCATTAGTTTGAGCCAAGATTTGTTAGATATTATAAACAGAACGTCACAAATCGATCGTTTAAAAGTTACTTTACATAAGCACTTGAGTGACATTTTTGAAAGTCATATTAATGACTCTTATATTGATGAACGGAAGGCAATCGCCGAAGTCCATGTTCGAATTGGTCTACAATCGAAGTGGTATATCGCCTCATTCCAGTCATTAACAACGACATTTACACGCTTTACAAATGAGTTAGATTTATCGAAAAATGATGCCATACGTGCTATCAATGCCTTCTGCAAAATCATTAACTTCGAGCAGCAGCTTGTAATCGAAGCCTATGAAAAAGAAGAGGAACGCATTCGAGCAGCAGCTGATGACACAAAACATGCACTTGTTACGACCATTCAAAAAACGGCAGAGGAACTCAATGGGATTAGTGAAGAAACAGCAGCTTCTTTATTAGTCATTTCTTCTCAAACGGACGATATCGCAGTAGCTACTAAGCAAGGCTTAACCTTCGTTGCTGATACACAGGAAAAATCCAGACGCGGACAGCAGCAGCTACAAGATCAAAATGATTTAATACAGGTTATTTTGCAAAGTGTAAACAGTCTCGAAGTTACGATGAACCAGTTACGCACATCTTCTCAAAAAATATCAGAGATTGTAGGGCTAGTTACAGGGATTGCCGATCAAACTAACTTATTAGCATTGAACGCTTCTATCGAGGCAGCCCGTGCAGGTGAGCATGGTAAAGGTTTTGCTGTTGTAGCAGAGGAAGTCCGGAAGCTTGCAGAAGAAACAAAAAATGCTGTACAAAATGTTTCTCATCTCATTAAAGAAACAGAAAGTAATATTACAACAATGTCGAATTCAGTTATTAACGTTGATCAAAAGATTCAACATAGCGTAGATACTCAAAACAGTTTATCTAAATCATTTAATGATATCGCCGATGCTGTTTCTGGAATTCAACAGCAGTATGTAAATACATCAAGAGATATTTCAGCAATCTCTAACCTGATTACTGAACTGTCACAAGGAGCTACACTAGTCTCTTCTTCTTCCGATTCACTTATTAATGTGGTAAATGAGTTAAAAATGTAAGCACGAAAAAGGGAAATTGACAGTATTCGTCAATTTCCCTTTTCACTGTTAATGCGGTAATTCCCGTTTTTGTTTACGATGTTCTCGTCTTGCAGGGCCGGTTTCAAACAGACGTTTTTCTGCATCTGTTTCAGGATAAATTGCAGGAACTGGCTTAGGTTTACCGTCATCATCAACTGCAACCATCGTTACAAAAGATTCCGTCGTTAATTTTTCCTCACGAGTTTCAATGTTTCGTGAAATAACCCGAACGTAAACTTCCATTGAAGAACGTCCAGTTGACGAAACAATACTTTCAATTTCTAAAATATCCCCTACATGTGCTGCCGATAAAAAATCAACCGAATCAATAGAGGCTGTAACTACATGCCCTTTCGCATGCTTCATTGCCGTAATAGCAGCAATTTCATCAATATAAGCTAACACTCTTCCACCGAAAATGGAGTTGTGATTATTTGTATCTGGCGGTAATACGAGACGCGTTTGAACAGTACGTGACTGGCCCATCGGTATTGCGTTGTTTGTCATAGTTCTTGCAACTTCCCTTCATGAATGTTCTTTCGTCATCGTATCGTAGAAAAAGAGTTGATGCAAATTAGAAAGATTTTTTCATCGTTATAAATTTCATATCTGTCATTTCCTCAATTGCCCACTTAATACCTTCGCGTCCGTAACCACTCATTTTTACGCCACCGTATGGCATATTATCAACCCTAAATGTCGGAATATCATTAATAATAACAGCACCTGCCTGTATTTCATCAGCTGCACGTAATGCATCAGGTAACACATTCGTATAAATTCCAGCATTTAGGCCAAGTTCCGACTCATTCACTAGTCGAATAGCGTCATCTAATGTTTCATATGAAACAATTGAGACGATTGGCGCGAATGTTTCCTGACAAACAATTTTCATATCCGCCGTCACATTCGTCATAACAGTTGGCGTTAAAGCACGTTCTGTGAATGTCCCTCCTGTTGCAACTACCGCACCTTGTGACTTTGCTTCCTCAATCCACTGACGAATACGTTCAACTTCTTTTGGATTAATCATTGCACTAACATCAGTATTTGTATCTAGCGGATCACCTACCACTAATTTTTCTGTCTCAGCTACAAACACCTTTGTAAATTCATCAATTATAGATGCGTGTACATAAATACGTTGTAAAGAGATACAAACTTGGCCAGCAAAATTAAAGGCACCGCCGACACAACGCGAAATAATTTTATCAATTGGTGTCGATGGCTCGACAATTACTGCAGCATTGGAACCAAGCTCTAAAGTAACTTTACGCAAGCCTACTTTTTCTTTAATGCCCAATCCAACCTTACCACTTCCCGTGAATGTCACCTTTTTCACAAGTGGGTGGGTCACAAGTGTATCACTTAGCTCCCCTCCGCTACCTGTAATAATTTGAAGCGCGCCATTAGGTAGACCCGCTTGCTGGAAAATTTCCGCCATCACGATAGAACTTAATGGCGTTTGCGTCGCTGGCTTTAAGACAACCGTATTTCCAACTGCAAAAGCAGGACCTAATTTATGTGCCACTAAATTAAATGGAAAGTTAAATGGTGTAATGGCTGAAATTACACCTAGAGGTTCTCGTTTTGTCCAGCCGATACGATCTCCTGCCCCGGGTGCAGCATCCATCGGTACCGTTTCACCCTTTGCTTGCTTAGCACCCTCCGCTGCAAATTGATAGGTTGCTATTGTACGTTCTATTTCAGTTAAACCTGCCGATATTGGCTTACCTGCCTCTAAGGCCAAAATTTCCGCTAACTCCTCTTTCCGCTGGCGCATGATGTCGACCACTTTATATAATATTTCGGCACGTTCGTAGGCTGTTGTCTTTTTAAACGTTTGGAATGCCTCCTGTGCACCTTCTATTGCTTGCTCAACGTCAGAAATCGACGCCTTAGCTACCTTTGCAATAACCTCACCACTATAGGGCGATCTCAACTCATATGTTTCCTTTGCGTTCTGCCACTGGCCATTCATCCAAAGCTTTGTTTCCTTCATCCTTCAAATGCACCTCCAAAAATCAAGTTCTTCTTTATTTTATCACGAAGAACTTGATGCTACAGCTGCTGCACCCACTGCCGCGAACATCGCTGCTTGCTGTGCTTGAATCAATAATTCAATAGATGACATGATCGTCATTGATAAGGATTGTTGCACCTGCGCCATATCATAAATAGCAATTTGAATGGCCATAAATAACACAAATTCACGATGCCATTTTAGAAGTTTCATACCCTTTAACTCATGATATAAATCAACAATCTGTTGAAGCTGTGCTTGATTCACTTCAAGGATTGCTAAAAAGCCAAGTAAAGGATAGTGCATCGTCTTGACCTTTACATCCTGATTCTTTAGTGTGTCACGGATTGTCACAACACTTGGCACTAGTTTATTATCATATTGAGCTGATAAGAAAGTCAGTACTTGCGATAGCCATTGAAGCTCATTACCCGCATTAAAATTATACGTACGTAATTCTTTATAATAACGATTCATTGTTTCCGCACGTAGCTCAACATCATCAGAGGGGCTGCTTAACAATACTGCATAAGGAATATCATCGTATGACGTTAAAAACTTATGATGTTTACGGATTGCATCAAATAATGCACGTGCTGCCTGTGCATGTGCACGCTTCTCACTGTCCTCTTCAGTTAAAAACTGTGCACCAATAAAACTAAAGTTCCCACTTCTAAATTTTGCTTCCTTCATTATATTAACGTTATTCAGTAAACTTTTTACTGCTTGTTCTGTATCTTCTTGCTCCAATAAATTTGCAGCAATACTATAACCTACCGTTGTTCTTAACGGAGATGTCCATGAAGTTTGCTTTTTCATTTCTTGTAATACTTCTTTATATTTAACAGAATCAAAAGGTTTTCCAGATGCCACATATTTGCTAGCTATGGCTAACACAATTTTACGATCCACTGTCCGTCCAACAGCCTTTGAGACATCCTCCACCATATTTGTAAACTGATTTTCAATCATAACAAAATCCATGTTTAACACGCTCCTTTTCCATATTTACGTAATTAAACAAAAAAGGATTCATCCATTTTGGCTCATCGTCATAACGAGCTTTGTAGCTGCCGCTTTGCTTTCGCGCAGAGCAGAGCTTCCTGGGGGCGTCCGATGAGCCGCTTCGCTCCAGGGTCTCCGGCCAGCAGATGTTTTTTGCGCGAAAGCGTAGTGCTAACGCAGCGTCAGCAAAAGGGTTTCATTCTGTGCGAAAACGTAGTGCAACGAAGTGATAGCAAAAGGGTTTTATCTGCGCGAAAGCGTAGCGGCAGCGGCAACAGCACCGATGCTGGTCACGAAGGCGTTATCACAGGACGTGATGGTTTTAGCCTTCGTTCCTCTATTGCTGATCCCCAAGGAGTCGCCCAGCCGTAACGAAGATCAACATTTATACATGGTATACGTTTTTACAAATGTCATACCCACCTTTTAGTAGCGAATCCCCATTTTGCAACAATTAACCTATAAAGCGTTAACGGAATTTATGTGTTACTCAATACGAGTAGGTTAATGGAAATAATTAAAATTGAATGGAGGGGCTAACACTGTTTGAAATGACCAATAGAAAGTAGATCGATTACGCTTATTTTTGAGATTACGCAACTCTCCAAGAAATATAGCCTTACACACATTCTCCCAGAAAAATTAACATAAAAAAACAGCGGCAATACTTTTTGCCGCTGTCACTAAAGCTTTAAATTAACCCTAATTCCTTTAACTCCTCTGTTGAAAAGGCTCTTGATCTTGTTAAGAATCGTTTACCTTCAACGCCTTCAAGTGAAAACATACCGCCTCTACCATCGACAACGTCCAAGATTATTTGTGTATGCTTCCAATAGTCATATTGATTTTTATGCATATAGAAGGGAGCACCACCAATCTCTCCTAGGCAAACATCTTGATCACCTAATAGTAAGTCGCCCTCTGGATAACACATTGGCGAAGAGCCGTCGCAGCATCCACCTGATTGATGAAATATAACGGGACCATGCTTTTCTTTCAATAATTCGATTAGTGCTAGCGCTTCTTCTGTTGCTATAACACGCTCAACCACGCTCATGCACCTCCTTATTGATTAGAAGAAACCAAGTTTGTTTTCACTATAGCTAACTAATAGGTTTTTCGTTTGTTGGTAGTGAGCTAACATCATCTTATGGTTTTCACGACCAACACCCGACATTTTATAGCCACCGAACGCTGCATGTGCAGGGTAAGCATGGTAGCAGTTTGTCCAAACACGTCCTGCTTGAATACCTCGACCGAAGCGATAAGCTGTATTCATATCACGTGTCCATACACCTGCACCTAAACCATATAATGTGTCATTCGCAATTTCTAACGCTTCTTCTTTTGTTTTGAATGTTGTTACAGCAACAACTGGTCCGAAAATTTCTTCTTGGAAAATACGCATTTTATTGTGTCCTTTGAAGACAGTTGGCTTAATGTAGTAACCATTTTCAAAGCCTGATCCTACATTATTTTTCTCTCCTCCAATTAGACATTCGGCACCTTCTTGCTTACCAATATCTAAGTAAGAAAGGATTTTTTCCATTTGCTCACTTGAAGCTTGCGCACCCATCATCGTATTCGGATCAAGTGGATTCCCAACTTTAATCGCTTCAACACGCTGTAGGACACGCTCCATAAATTTATCGTAAATAGATTCTTGTATTAATGCACGAGAAGGACATGTACATACTTCACCTTGGTTTAATGCGAATAATACAAAGCCTTCAACTGCTTTATCTAAAAAGGCATCATCTTCGTCCATAATATCCTCAAAGAAGATGTTTGGCGATTTGCCGCCCAATTCTAATGTAACGGGAATAAGATTTTGTGAAGCATATTGCATAATTAAGCGACCTGTCGTTGTCTCACCAGTAAAGGCAATTTTACCGATGCGTGGATTCGATGCCAGCGGCTTCCCTGCCTCTAAGCCAAAGCCATTGACAACATTTAGTACACCTGATGGCAATAAATCTTCTATTAATTCAACGAGCACCATAATCGAAGTTGGTGTTTGCTCTGCAGGTTTTAACACTACACAGTTTCCAGCTGCAAGTGCAGGTGCTAGCTTCCAAACAGCCATTAATAACGGGAAGTTCCAAGGGATAATTTGACCTACTACCCCAATTGGCTCATGGAAATGATAAGCGACAGTATCATTATCGATTTGGCTTACTGCGCCTTCTTGTGCACGTAAAGCTCCCGCAAAATAACGGAAATGATCAATTGCAAGAGGGATATCTGCATTTAATGTTTCACGTACCGCTTTTCCGTTATCCCATGTTTCGGCAACGGCTAGCTTTTCTAAGTTTTGTTCTATGCGGTCCGCAATTTTAAGTAAAATGTTTGCACGCTCTGTTGCGGATGTTTTCCCCCATGCATCTTTTGCGGCATGTGCTGCATCAAGTGCAAGTTCAATATCCTCAGCAGTAGAACGAGCTACTTGTGTAAAAACTTGTCCAGTAACAGGTGTAACATTGTCAAAGTATTGTCCTTTCACTGGGGGTGTCCATTCTCCACCAATGTAATTATCATATTTCTCTTTGAATTGAACTACCGATCCTTCAGTGTTTGGAAATGCATAAACCATTTTACTTCTCCCCTTTACACAAAATAATGAGAAAATAATCTACAAATATCGTCATTTTTCATCGAAATAACAATATTTTCATAGATACCCTCTTACACAGTATATTGTCAGAAACGAAAAATAATTTCAACTTTTTTAATTTTTTTTAGATTAATATTAAAATCTTTTTATTGAATAAGAAAATAGGCTGGTATGAAAGCATAAGGAACGAAGTATGAGCGACGGGGTTGCCCACGAAAATTGTTTTCCTGGAGTGAGTTATATTTGGTAGAAAAGCTTCTAGGATTCACGGTGTGACCAACTATAATGTATACTTAAAAATAATATAAATGTATAGGAGAACAGTATGCGCATTAATAAATATTTGAGTGAAACAGGCATCGTATCTCGTCGCGGTGCGGATAAATGGGTAGAAGAAGGTAAAGTAACAATTAATGGTGAACTTGCTACAGTCGGTAGTCAAGTAGAAGCTGGTGATCTGGTTTGTGTTGATGGAAAAGAGGTAAAGAAAGAAGAACAGCTCGTATATATTGCCTTAAACAAACCAGTAGGAATTACAAGTACAACGGAACGTCATATAAAAGGAAATGTCGTTGATTTTGTTAATCACCCTCTTCGCATTTTCCATATTGGACGACTAGATAAAGAGTCAGAAGGGCTATTATTACTGACAAATGATGGTGACATCGTCAATAAAATTTTACGTGCCGAAAACCATCACGAAAAAGAATATATCGTACAAGTCGATCAACCTATTACGGAGCAATTCATCAAAAAAATGGGAGCAGGTGTAGATATTTTAGATACTACAACCCTACCTTGTTATGTTGAAAAAATATCTGATAAAGTCTTTAAAATCATTTTAGAGCAAGGTTTAAATCGTCAAATACGTCGTATGTGTTCAGCACTTGGCTACTCCGTTAAGCGCCTACAACGCATTCGTATTATGAATATTAAACTTGGCAATTTAAAAGTTGGACAGTGGCGTGATTTAACAGATAAAGAACGGACAGAACTATTCAGACTACTTAAATACACACCAAAATAAAGCACTTTAAGGGGATAGAACTATGCTGTCAATTCAAAGTACTGTGCAGTTAACTGGAGCACGTGTTAGCGGGGATTTTTGGGATTTAGATGAGCTTATTAATGCTATTTACAAAATAACTGGTGATGAAAACAAGTATTATGATTATCAAGGAGCGCGCCTTCGCATTCTTAGTGTTTGTTATAATCTACGCCAAGCCGCCAAGGGGGAGCATCAGCTTGAGTTTGTTAGCAATGGACTCAATAAAAGTGTTTTGACACAGCATGAACTAATTTTCCCAAACAAAAATGTTTATTTCGCAGCAGAGATTCTTTGGCCAGAGCTGATCTTTACTTCTATCGCTTTAAACGATTTCATTCGCCTACATCAGGAGCTAATTGATTCTTCTGATTGGAGTATTGACGTTGCCGCCATTCGTAAATTCCAGGCAGCGGTTGCTAATTGTTTAGAGCAGGAGCTTAATGAAGAAGAATACTTAGTATTTTTAAGAATGCTGCACACTAAAAGTCCATTAACATTCCGTTATGCAACACAGTACGTCGATGTTTTGAACTTAGAGTATATTCAATTAAGCTTGGAGGAACGTAAAGCTCATTTAGCAGCATTTGCTCTCCGATTAATGTTAGAAGACGATGAATATGTAATGCTAAAATCACAACTCATGGAAGCGGCGATTACTACAAAAAAATCGTTACATGAAATCGAAATTAAAGCTAAATATCCTGAAACTATTTTGTGGTAAATAGGAAGCGCCGTCTCAACTACTTTTGAGACGGCTACTTTTATTCTAATCAATTATGCCTTGGCATAATAGTACCCGGAGGCTTTAACTTATTTCAGCATGCTGAAATAAGTTAAATTTTCGTGTAAGCCATTTTTCGGATAACTTCCTCGTGCTGTGGATAGTCGGCTAAAAGCTCTTCTTGTGTAAATAATTCGAAGTCTTCAAAATCAAAGCCTGGTGCAACCATACAGCCTACTAAACTAAATGCATCTGCATCCTCTACGGATGAGCCAAATATAGTATTTTTCGGTACTGCTATTTGTGGTACCTCCCCTGCCTCAACATTTAATCCAAGCTTCTTCGCCTCATATGTACCATCTGGGAAAATCATATGGACTGTTAGCGGACTGCCAGCATGATAATACCAAAGCTCGTCCGATTTTAAACGATGCAAATGCGATATATCCTGTGAACGAAGTAAGAAATAAATACTCGTATAAATTGGTCTCTGTACATCTCTTACAGCCATATCCTCAGCTGCTCGAAACGAGGATATGTAATACCCCCCCTCAGGATGCTCTGCTAAATTTAATTTCTCAATAAAATATTGTGCTGAATACTTCATAAAACATCACTCCTTTCGTCCACATTACCAAATAATAAACGACGAATGCTACTCCTATTTCGTCGATTTGATCATTCTACTTCGATTTGGCCGTTCTTTCTGTCGCTTTGCCCTTTCTTTCCGTCACCTTGGCTGCTCTTTCCGTCGCTCTAGTCTTTCCATCCGTCGCTTTGACTTCTTTCCGTCGCTTTGATCATTCCATCCGTCGCTTCGCCCTTTCTTTCCGTCGCTCTAGTCTTTCCATCCGTCGCTTTGACTTCTTTCCGTCACTTTGATCATTCCATCCGTCGTTTTGCCCCTTCTTTCCGTCGTTTTGCCCCTTCTTTCCGTCACCTTGACCGCTCTATCCGTCGCTCTAGCCTTTCTATCCGTCGCTTTGACTTCTTTCTGTCGCTTTGATCATTCCATCCGTCGCTTTGCCCTTTCTTTCCGTCACCTTGGCTTTTCTTTCCGTCGTTCTAGCCTTTCTATCCGTCGCTTTGAATTCTTTCTGTCACTTTGATCATTCCATCCGTCGTTTTGCCCTTTCTATCCGTCACCTTGACTGTTCTATCCGTCGTTCTAGCCTTTCTATCCGTCGCTTTGAATTCTTTCCGTCACTTTGATCATTCCATCCGTCGTTTTGCCCTTTCTATCCGTCACCTTGACTGTTCTATCCGTCGTTCTAGCCTTTCTATCCGTCGCTTTGACTTCTTTCCGTCACTTTGATCATTCCTTCCGTCGTTTTGCCCTTTCTTTCCGTCACCTTGACTGTTCTATCCGTCGTTCTAGCCTTTCTATCCGTCGCTTTGAATTCTTTCCATCGCTTTGATCATTCCATCCGTCGCTTTGCCCTTTCTTTCCGTCGCCTTGGCTTTTCTATCCGTCGCTCTAGTCTTTCCATCCGTCGCTTTGACTTCTTTCCGTCACTTTGATCATTCCATCCGTCGTTTTGCCCCTTCTTTCCGTCGCCTTAGCCTTTCTATCCTTCACTTTAACTGATCTATCCGTCTTTTTTACTCCCTTCGCTCATAAAAAAGACGCCTCGAAAATTGAGACGTCTTCTCCCTCTATAAACCACCTAAATAAGCAGCCTTTACTTGTTCACTCTCTTGAAGCTCTTTTGCTGTACCTGATAATACTATACGTCCTGTTTCAAGTACGTACGCACGATTTGCTACTGATAAAGCCATATTGGCATTTTGCTCAACAAGTAATACGGTTGTACCTTCTTTGTTAACTTGCTCAATAATATTAAAAATATTTTTTACCATGAGTGGCGCAAGTCCCATTGAAGGCTCATCCATTAATAACAACTTCGGTTTTGCCATTAATGCACGCCCCATCGCTAGCATCTGTTGCTCACCACCAGATAATGTACCTGATTGCTGTTTACGGCGCTCCAAAAGACGTGGGAATAATTCATACACATGCTCTAGATCTTTTTTGATGCCTGCTTTATCGTTACGGAGATATGCTCCAAGCTCTAAGTTTTCTTCAACGGACATATTGGCAAAAACACGGCGCCCCTCTGGAACATGTGAAATGCCTGATTTTACAATTGTCTGTGCAGCTTTCCCTGCGATAGAGAAGCCTTCATATTCAATGATGCCACCCTTTGGTTTTAATAAGCCTGACAATGTTTTTAATAATGTACTTTTACCAGCACCATTTGCACCGATTAACGTTACAATTTCACCCTCATTTACTTCTAAAGAGAGGCCCTTTAATGCTTGAATGTTACCGTAAAATACATCTATATTTTGTACTTTTAGCATTAGCTGATAACCTCCTCGCCAAGGTAAGCTTCAATTACCTTTGGATTATTGCGAATTTCTTCTGGTGTCCCATCAGCGATTAATTGACCGTGATCGAGCACGTATATACGTTCACAAATCCCCATAACTAAGCTCATATCATGCTCAATTAAAAGAATTGTTAAGCCAAATTCTTTACGAATAAACGCTATTAATTCCATTAAATCATGCGTCTCCTGCGGGTTCATCCCTGCTGCAGGCTCATCTAGTAAAAGTAGCTTAGGTTTCGCAGCTAGAGCACGAGCAATTTCTAAACGGCGCTGCATTCCATAAGGTAAATTTTTCGCAAGCTCATCCTTATAAACATCTAAGCCAAAGATTTTTAGAAATTCAATAGATTGATGCTCCATTTCTGCCTCACCTTTAAAATGATTCGGCAAGCGGAAAATGGAAGACCACATGGAATGCTTTGCAAGTGAATGGTTCGCTACCTTAACATTATCTAAAACAGATAGCTCTTTAAATAAACGAATATTTTGGAATGTACGGCTAATACCTTTTTGTGTTACTTGATATGGTGCAAGCCCATTTAACTTTACACTGTCAAATGTAATCGTGCCCTCAGTTGGCTTATACACCCCAGTAAGCATGTTAAAGCTCGTTGTTTTACCAGCACCGTTAGGCCCTATAAGACCTACTAGTTCTCCTTGATGTAGGTACATATTAACGCCCTGTACCGCCTTTAAACCACCGAATTGAATGCCCATGTTTTCAACATTGATAAGAAGGTTCCCAGTCATTATTTTGTACCTCCTTTTTTACCAAACTTAAATAAATCCGTAACTTCTTTTGTTCCCATCAAACCTGTTGGACGGTACAGCATTACGACTATTAATACTAAACTGTAAATAATCATACGTGTTTCTGGGAAGTTTGCTAGATATGCTGAGACGACTGTTAAGAAAACCGCAGCTATGACAGATCCTGAAAGACTTCCTAAGCCACCAAGAACTACATAGATTAAAATATCAAATGATTTTAAGAAACCGAAAGTTGTCGGTTGAATAATGTAAAAATTATGTGCAAAGATGGCCCCTGCAAGACCGGCGAAGAAGGAACCAATTGCGAAAGCTACAACTTTATAGTAAGTTGTGTTAATACCCATTGCATCTGCCGCAATTTCGTCCTCGCGAATCGAAATACATGCGCGTCCATGACGAGAGTTCGTAAAGTTCGAGATTACTAAAATTGTTAGAACAACACCTATGAATGCATAAGTCCAATTCGATAAATATTCAACCTGCATCCCTGCTGCGCCACCAACATAATCCGTATTTAAAAAGATAATACGAATAATTTCCGCAAAACCAAGCGTTGCAATTGCTAAATAGTCCCCCTTTAAACGTAACGTCGGGATACCTACAATTAAACCGGCTACTGCTGCTGCAAGTGCCCCTAAGAAAATTGCTAATGGGAACGGAAGCATTAATTTAGTTGTGATGATGGCAGAAATATATGCCCCTACCGCTAGGAAGCCTGCATGCCCTATCGAGAATTGACCAGTAATGCCAATGACAATGTGCAAGCTGACCGCAAGCATGATGTTAATACACATTGTGATCAACATATTCTGATAGTAAATATCGAGAAAGTTCGTTGAAATAAGCACCTGTACAACTGCATAGATGACTAGCGCTAATACGGCATAACCCCAGAAAACTTTAGACTTTTTCATAATCACCGCTCACCTACACTTTCTCACGGGCATTTTTACCAAAGATACCCGATGGTCTGAAGATTAAAATTAAAATTAAAATAACGAATGCTGCTGCATCACGCCATAGAGAGAAACCAAGTGCACTTACTAATGATTCCACAACACCGAGCAACATACCGCCAACCATGGCACCAGGAATAATACCAATACCGCCAAGTACTGCCGCGATGAATGCTTTAAGCCCTGGAATAACACCCATTAATGGATCGATTTTTGTGTAATATACCCCGAAGATAACACCTGCTGCACCCGCTAAAGCTGAACCAATTGCGAAGGTTGCTGAAATTGTATTATCTACATTAATGCCCATTAAACGTGCTGCATCGGCATCATGAGAAACCGCACGCATCGCTTTCCCGATTTTTGTTTTATGTACGATGAATTGTAAAAGAACCATCAGTACAATTGAGACAGATAAAATTAATATTGATATACTACTGATTTGAACACCGAAAATATCAAATGATTTATTTTTAATGACATCAGGATATGCCGCAGGTTGCGCACCTCTGAAGAAAATAGTTGTATATTCAATTAATAGCGATACACCGATTGCAGTAATTAAAGCCGCAATACGTGTGGCATTTCGCAAGCGCTTATAAGCAATACGTTCAATTAAAACACCAAAGATTGCACAGACTGCCATCGCCAATAACAGTGCTGGAAAGAAGCCAAGCTCCCATTTAGCAATTGCATAAAAGCCAATAAATGCCCCGATCATAAAGACATCGCCGTGGGCAAAGTTAATCAGCTTAATAATCCCGTATACCATCGTATACCCCAGCGCTATTAATGCGTAGATACTACCTAGTGAAATACCATTCACAAGCTGCTGTATCCATTCCATGAGCGTTCACTCCTTTTTATTTTTTGAAAAGTGCAAAAATAGGACTTACTTCTACATGTTATTATTGAAAATAGAGTAAATTGTGTCCTCTTAAAAAATTTTTTTGTTCTATCAATTTCGCCTTGGCGTAATTAGGTGTTTGGACACTGTAAAGGAACCATATCCGTATTCATCTCACCACCTTCAATGGTGGGAGCCTTTACTGAATGAAGATAAAACATAAAAAGGAAGGCGTGTTTCCCCGCCTCCCCTTGCCTAAAAAACATTAAGGATTAACTTTAGAGTTGAACACTTGTTTACCGTCTTCAAATTCAAGAACTGTTGCTGTTTTAATTGGGTTATGATTTTTGTCAACTGAGAAAGTACCTGTTACTAAAGAAAGATCTTTTGTGTCAGCTAAAGCCTTTTTAATAGCTTCCCCATCCGTAGAGCCTGCACGCTTAATAGCATCAGCAATGTAGTAAATTGAGTCATAGCCAAGTGCATTGAATGCATCTGGTGCTTTATCCTTGTTCGCTGCTTTAAACGCCTTTACGAAATCTTGAATTTTTTGATCTGGGTCTTCTGCAGAGTAGTGGTTTGTGATGTACGTGTTATTCAGCGCTTTCGCACCAGCTAACTCTACTAATGTTGGTGAATCCCAACCGTCAGCCCCCATCAGTGGTACATCAATACCCAATTCACGCGCTTGTTTTACAATTATACCTACCTCTTCATAGTATCCTGGAATAAAAATAAAGTCTGGCTTCTCTCCTTTAATATTAGTTAATTGTGTACGGAAATCAGTATCCTTCGCTACATACGCTTCTTCCTTTACAACTTTCCCACCATTTTTTGTAATTGTTTCTTTAAATGATTTTGCTAAACCTTTTGCATAATCAGATGCGTTATCCGCAAAAATAGCTACATTTTTAGCTTTTAATTCATTAGTAGCAAAGTTTGCTGCTACGATCCCTTGGAATGGATCGATAAAACAAGTACGGAATGCATACTCATTAATGCTACCGTTATCATTCACTGTAATGTTTGGAGCAGTACCAGAACCAGTAACGATTGGGATTTTATTTTTATTCGCAATTTGAACGGTAGCAACTGTATTACCAGAAGTTGCTGGGGCTAACATTGCTACTACTCTATCTTGCGTTGCTAGTTTAAGAGCTGCTGCAGTAGCCTCTGAGTTGTCAGACTTATTATCTACTTTAATAAGGTCAATTTTTTTACCGTCGATTCCGCCATTATCATTAATTTCTTTTACCGCAAGGTCTGCACCTAGAGCAATCGAAGAACCATAGGAAGCTACGTTACCCGAAAGCTCTAAGTTTGCACCGATTTTAATAGTATCACCGTCAGAAGAACCGCCACCGCCTGATGATGATCCTCCTCCTGAACTTGAACTATCTCCATTACCACAGCCAGCAAGAACGCCTGCAAGTAGTGAAGATGCAACTAGAAGTGAGCCAAACTTTTTAAGCTTTTTGTTCTCTCTCATAATTTATTCCCCCTAAGTTTTTTCAAATATTAGATATTTCTGATAATTATAAACAATCCACAGCATTTCCTCAATAACAAAAATAACCAAAATGACAATTCATAACTATCTATTACTAAATCAATATATTATTCAATTAAACCTTTTACATTGTAAAACATTCTTTATTTTTAGTCTAGAGTGATTTTTCTGTATAATTAGTAATTTAAGAATTATCTATTAATTTAGAACAAACCTTAATATAAAACTATCATATTTGATTATTTTTTACGATAAAATCTCGTTAAAAGAAGTCCTTTTTTCGAAAATTGCAAGATCTAAAATATAAAGCGTTCTGGCGAAGTATTAATTTGGAATTACCAATAACTATTTATTCCCAGGGAAATACAGTACTTAGAGGGCGCAATCGGAGTAAGATTTTTTAAAATTTGTCATAGTCGAATCTTATTAAAAAGCTTAGAGCTGGGTTATTTCTACAGCTCTAAGCTTTTTTCAATGCAAACACACAAAGTCGTTCGTTAATATTTGTTTCATTTTCAAGATGAACCTCATGGATTAATTCAAAAGGCGTCCCATGATGTAAAAACTGTAAATAATCATATGGTGGGTAATATAAAATAACATGAATTTCACGCATATGCTGTTCATAAGACTTCCATATATTATGAATAACCGTACGAAAAATGTGGATTGAAAATGGATTAAAAAAAAAGAAAACCGTGTCGCTTGGTTGAATAGCATAGTCCTCCGCTATTGAATGCATAAAGGATACCGGAGATTGAGCACTCTTTTTTTGAAGATAGTTCCTTTTATTATTCTCAGCCTCTGCATAAAAACCTGCATCCATTTCTACCCCTATTGTCGGAATATGAAATTTATCATGTACATAAATAGGGACTCTCCCTTTTCCACATCCAATATCGATAAACACTGGATTATCAGGCATCTCATACTCAGAAAATAATTGTTCTAATCCAGCATATGGTGTTGGCTCATAACGATGGTAGTGAGCTAATTTAGGAAACCCATACTGTTCACCGACCGTATTAATATGCAAAAGCTTATCAAATTGTTGTTCATTCATATTAGTAGACTCCTCAAAAAAGAATGCTTTATTTTAGCACGATAAAAAGCAAAAACCATACCCAAAAGTTTTGGATATGGTTATTTTTTTAACGACCTCTTCTATTAAATTTTAAAACAAAGAGCAGTGCAACTATTAACAAGACAAAGCAAACAGCCGCTGTAAGAATTGTATTTTTATCGATAACTGTTCCTTGCTTTAGTTGCTCATCGCCTTGGTTTGGCCACATAGGTCCTCCATTTTTGTCAGGTCGTTGCATTGGACCACCACCATTTGGTCTGTCTCCCTGCTTATCACCGTTTTGATTAAATGGAGGGGCTTGTGAAGGATCGAAATCCTCTGGCATTTGATTCGGATCAAAGTCATCTGGTCTTTGCATCGGAATGTTCATGTCACCCATTTCGCCTGGATTAGGCATTGCCATATTCCCTTGTGTTGTTGCTTCCACAACAAGTTCCCCTGACAGTTGCTTTAAAATAGATTCGGAGCGCTGTTTTGCAAATTCAGGAAGACTTTTTTCCCCTTCTACCGCTTCTATAAACTGTTCTGTTGTAGAGAATTTCGTAGGGTCTGCTTCCACATACGTCGTTAATAACAATGCTAATTTTTTGGTAATGTTTTGTATGTTTTCTTCTGTTAAGTAATTAGTCGCTATCTCTTCTAAATAGCCTTCATATTTAGCACGATACTCTTCATTTGAGAGTAAGGCATTTAATAGCGGGCTATCCTCTAATGTTGTACCAGATACTGGGGTAGTCACACTAAAGTTAATAGCGCTATCTGCCATAAGATCGCCGGACATACCCATCCCCATATTGATTCCACCCTTATCGAGGCCACCATTAGGACGTTCTCCTTGCTGTTGTTGAACACCATTATTCGGAAACTCCATGTCTGGTTTATCTAATTGCTCATTCGTCTGTGCATCTTCTGGTGCTTTCATATTGGCATCGGCTGGCATTTGAATATTGCCACCCATTCTACCACCTCCACCAAAGCCCCCAAAGGACATATTATAATCCCAAGGTATGATAGAAAACACACCATCCTTCTCATACAAATAGTAATTGTGTTTCATATTGCTCTGATAACTATCAAGATTTACAATTGCCGTGTTCATAGCAAAATAACGCAGCATTTCATCGACATCAATATATTTTTCGATATTGCCGCCATTATTGATAGCTTTAATCATGTCAATGAATTTTGATTGATCGACATTACCTTCGTTCGTTTTTAAGCCAATTCCCGTATAATCAGCAATATCATCACTAATATATTTTAAATCACTGCCTGTCCCATCTGGCTTAAACAAAAATCCATCATTAGAGCCGTAGTTATTTGCCAGGAATGTTTCATCCACGGCTTCTACCCCTAAAAATAAACCTCTATCCTCACCATTCACTGTGACATACATATATGAATGAGCGGGTGTAGGTAATCCCATTTGTTCCATCAGCTCATAAGAAATATATTCTCGCATTAACGTTGAATCACTGAAATTATTATTTAAATTTAATTTTTTCAAGCCGTATAAGCTTTGTGTATCATCGTAATAATCGAAATCTATTTTTAAGCTATATCGATCCGAGTCGCTATTTGCAACCGAGTTCAGTGATGAACTTCCTTTTGTACGAATAGCTACATTCTCTATTCTCTTGCCATCTACTGTGATATTAGCTTGCTTCAACTCCTTATCTGTTGCACTTTCTAGCATGTCAGCCCAATCTTCCTCGGCTATTTCAATATCTACTGTTGTTACTTTATTTTTATTAAACACAATAGACTCATAGGAAAACTCGGTATTTTTTGTTTCAATGCCGGTTTTTGGGAGCACTGCAGACACAACAACAAAGAGGAGTAGCAGAATTGCCATACTAATATAGACAACCCGTGTTTTAATCATTATCAGCACCTCTCTTCATAGTTAGAAAACTCCTCTAGAGTGGTTACTAAGCAGTGAAATTACCATCATAACTAAGCATTACTGCTGATTTTACTCCAGGTACTTTTGTAAGATTGTCCATCAATTTTGTATCATTTTGTTTAACACGAATTTCATAGGTTGTTTCGATTTCAACATCCGACATAATAGATTTTGATTTTAAAGCGAATTTTTTAGACTGTGCCGCAATAATATGCTCCACTTCCTCACAAGCAAAATCTTCTTCAAATTTCACAATTAAAAGATATGGATTCTCCACAGTAATTTTGTTCACTAACACGAGTAGTACGAGACCAATTAGAACGGCACCGATTATAACAAGTGGAATAAATCCTGCACCGCAAAGAATCCCAGAAACTATTGCCCAGAAAATATATACTAAATCCATAGGATCTTTAATAGGTGTACGGAAACGCACGATTGATAGTGCACCAACCATACCTAACGATAACAGCACATTTGAACTTATTCCCATAATCACTAGTGCTGTTGCCATTGTCATAATGAGTAGCGAAATATTGAAGGAATGCGAGTAAATTACTCCGTTAAAGGTTTTCTTGTATACAGCGTAAATAAACAGGCCTACAAAGAATGCTACAACTAACCCTAAAAGTGAATCTATTAATGAAAATGATGTTGTTTTCTCTAAAAAGCTGGATTTAAAAATATCGTTAAATTTTATAGTATCCATTGTTTAATTCTCCTTTATACGTACATACGACTAAGCTGATATTTCGAATATGCCTCAGCACGTGTATCTACTGATTGTAATAAGTACTTAATAATATCCGGCAAGTACTCATCGTATTTCACTTCTAAAATAACTAAGTTTGGCTCAAGTACATCAACCATCGGTAGCTTCGGATTAAACATATCTGTATTACGTAGGCTCGACTGTACTTTACTATCAAATGTGACACGCACATTTCCAAAGGGATAGATGTAAGCCTCACGCTCGTAATCGACAACTGTCATTGGTTTCAATTGGTGATACTTCATGTCCTTATATAAATCTTGAATTAACGCTCGTTCGTCTTCCTCCATCCAAGCAATATCCCCACCACGCATTTTTTCATATTCCTTTTGGGATATGGCACACTTCGTTTTAAAGGTTAAATTATTTCGTTTGCTTTTTCGCTCCAAATTTATAGTCGTAGTGGATTTACCGTAAATTCGTACTCGATATTTATCTCGATTGATATAACCCTCTTTTTTTTCATTTAGAACTTTGTTTTCAAAATTATCAAAGTATGTGCTGCGAATTAAATACTTACCATTTATCCCAGCATGCTTATCTCGCTGCATTACATGCTGTAGCTTAGTTTTTAGCAATGTATAGTCCGGATAGGAGATAGCCTGTTTAATCTCCTTTCGACCGTTAGGATTAAACGAGGTAAGAGTAGGCATATAGTTCACTCCTTACATTTTTTCTATTTTGTATTGCTCTTGTTTATCAGCTAACCAAGATGCGTATTCCTCATTTATGCGATCCTCCAGCACAGTCGCATAAACTTCATCTTTTACATCCTCGAATACGGCCTCTTCTGCAGGTACTTTTTCGGTTACTTTAATGATGTGATAACCTTCTGACGTTTGAACAATATCACTGACGCTACCTTTTTCAAGGCCAAATGCGGCTTCTTCAAATTTCTCATCCATCTGTCCTCGACTAATATAGCCTATTTCCCCACCAGCCTCATTCGTTGATGAATCGATTGAATATGTTTTTGCTAGCTCCGAAAAATCCTCACCAGCTTTTATTTTTGCTAGCACATCCTTTGCTGTTGCCTCATCCTCCAATAAAATATGGCTAGCTACAATCTCTTCCTTTTGTCCATAGCTATCCTTATTGTTTTCAAAATATTGAGCTACTTCCTCATCTGATATGTCAATGCTTTCAGCAATTACATTTTTGGTAAGTTGATATATGCGAATATTATCCTTCACACTCTGCTCTGTCAGTCCGTTCACCTCTAGTGCCTCTTGTAATGATTCTTCCCCACCATACGACTCGGCTAACTCCTTATACTCTTCCTGAATAGAGTCCTCGGATACAGAAACACCCACTTTCTTCGCCTCTAGTTCAACTATTTTATTGGTAATTAGTGTCTCTAGCACCTCTGTACCGTATTGTTCACGCAATGCGTCATCTAGTTCTGTTTGTAAAATCTTTTCACCATCAACCTTCGCCACATAATCGCTACTCTCACCACAACCGACTAGTAGTATTAATAATGCTGCAGGTAAGGTTATCATTTGGAAAAACCTTTTGTTTCCGGTCATCCTTGATCCCGTCCTTTCTTTTGGTTTCTCGTTTACAATGCTTACTATAAAGGCCTAATGTGTCAGTCAGATGTCAGCTTTACATTTCCTTCAAAAAAACTTTACAAAAAAAGCTACCACGCCTTTTAGAGCGAAGTAGCCTTTTTCAGTGTTATTTCAAAGCATGTTCCTGATGAATTACTGTCAATTAGTCGTAAATCACCGCCTATAGATTGCGCCATCATTTTACTAAGTGATAATCCTAAGCCTAAGCCTCGGACCGTATATTTTTTATTTTCTCCTCTATAAAAACGTTCAAAGATAAATGCCTGATCTTCCTGAGGGATACCATGTCCTGTGTCCTTTACAGTAATGAAGACAGCATCCTCTTTTTCCACCAGCGTAATGATGACAATCCCTTCCTGCATTGCTTGCTTTGCATTCGTCAATAAATTAGTAACTATTTGCTGTATACGTACAACATCCGCCTGAACATCAACGGAGTCTGCAAGGAAATCCATTTGTATTTTAACATTTTCGTCATCCTGCATTACTTCCCATTGAGCTACAGCATCACGCACTAACTGATTAACATTCATTGTTTCAAGCTTTACTGGAATTGCATCTACCGCAAAATGATTATAAGCTAGCAAATCACCGACCATCGTTTTCATTTTCGTCGTTTCTACTAATGCCATTTGAATAAATTCACTAGCATCCTGACCTGTAACGACTCCATCTTTCACCGCCTGCAATAACCCACTAATTGACGTAACCGGTGTTTTTAGCTCGTGGGTGACGCCCGCTAATAATTCTGTTCGAGTCTTTTCTAATTGTTCTAGCTTATTCGCCATTTCTTTAAAAGAAGTAACGAGCTCATAAATTTCTTCTTCCTTACTATTTTGAGGCAAATCAAATGTATAGTTTCCTTCTTGCACTTGCTTTGCAGCTTCGGCAACCTGTTTTATTGGGTGTGCTAGACGTTTGGATAAAAAATAAATAGCACCCCACCCCAATACAGCAAGTGCTCCAATAAGTAATGCCAGTAGCCCGTATGCTTGGTTAACCTTCGTTAAATTCTCCTTTTTCTCTAAGACAAGCACCCAGCCAACTTCCTTATTGTCCCTTTCAAGTTTTCTTTTTACGACATATTGAACTAACTCTTGTCCCTCACTCGTTACAGTTATTTTCTTTGTCCCTTCTTCACCATCCAGTATGTTGGCAACATTTTTTTCACTTCCTGGAGGCATCGGTCGATTGCTACTTACTATATTGCCTGCCGTATCTACAACATATAAAACAGGATCAATTTCTCGCATAGTAGATCGCTCACGGTTACCAATAAACCCTGGAATACCGCTCATAGGTCCATTATTTTGGCTAGAAGTATCTGTTAGGCGAAATACAGTCTCGTCTGCTATAAATTCCATCATCTCTAGTCGATTTTGAAACGTCGTATGCCGAATCCATGCCGCAGAAATAAAAGAGATAATAGCTAGACCTACAAAGAGAGTTAATAAATAGCGACTTGTCCAATAGTTGCGTAAAGATATTCGCTTATTTTTTTTGAACACTTAGCTGATACCCCAATCCACGTAGTGTCTTTATTTCTCCCTCTTCCTCATCCCATTCTTTAAGTACCTTTCTTAGTCGCTTCACCGCTAAATCCACCGCTCTATCACTACCTTCATATTCCCAGCCCCAAACTTGATCAATAAGTTGGTCACGTGTAAATGTTTGGTTTGGATGCTCGGCCAAAAATAAAAGTACAGATAAATCTCTAGGCGTTAAGATGATTTCTTCTCCCTTAAGTAGCACTCGATGGGCTTTCATATCAATCTCTAACCCACCAAAGTGTTTTATTTCTGAAGATTCACGGCTCCCTTTAGCGCGCCTTAAAACCGCCTTGACTCTTGCCACTACCTCATCAGCAATAAATGGCTTTGCAATATAATCGTCTGCTCCTTGATCGAAACCCTCTAATCGATAATTTACATCGCCTAATGCCGTTAGCATGATCACTGGACAAGAGCTAACTTCTCTAATTTCCTTTAAAACTAACCAACCGTTTTTTTCTGGTAACATAATATCTAGTAATACTAAATCAGGCTGAACCTCTTGAAATATAGCCAATGCCCGACCGCCATTAAAACATTGCATAACATCATAGCCTACTTTTTTCAAATATGCCTTCAAAACTTGGCTAATTGCATATTCGTCTTCTACTACTAATATTTTTGCCATGCCCTTTCACCTCGTTACCAGTACATTCGTATTTTCATTATATCATCGGATTATGTCAGTTAAATGTCAGGGCCTAATGAGACTGTTCATACTTATAGTGGTGCATCAAATATCGAGCTATTTGCAATTTACATGGCTCTTCTATTGACAATGTCTTCCTAGGCGAATTATCATTGATTGCGAATGATAATCATTGATAATTCATTCGTATAGTTAACTAAAAAATGATTAGGGGGGAAAGCATGATTATTGTTACAAATCGTATTCAAGTCAAACCCGGCTTTGCTGCAAAAATGGCACCGAACTTTACAAAACCAGGACCTCTACAGCAGTTTGAAGGCTTCCATAAAGTGGAGGTATTAGTTTCAACTGATGATCCCACTTATGACGAAATGAGCGTCAATATGTACTGGGAGTCTAAAGAGCATTTCCAAGCTTGGCGTAATAGCGATGCATTCGCCGCAGCTCATCACCGTCCTGGACAAAGTGCTGAGGGAGGAAAACCTGAAAACAGTCCACTTATCGGTAGCAAAATAGTTATAGCTGAATTAGCTTCTTCGATTGAAGCATTACGCTAATTTTTAACTTCTTTCAGTAGGCTGAAAGAAGTAACAACTAAAATATCTTCTGATTCTATCTAAAAAAGATCCTGCATTTTTGAAAATGCAGGATCTTTTGAATTATTGCATGAAAATAACTAAAACATAGCCAAGTATTGATAAGCAAACCGAACCGATAAATCCTGCAATAAACGCTTTTACGCCTAATTGTTTAAAGGTTTTTATGTCTACATTTAAACCTAGTCCAGCCATCGCCATCCCAATTAAAATATAAGCGATATTTACAAATGTTTGCGCTACATTAGCTGGTACAATCCCTAACGAATTAATAGCACTCATCGCTAAAAACCCAAGGATAAACCATGGAATTATCGACAGTGAAAATCCTTCTTTTTCCTGCCCCTTATCAATTCTTCGATATAAAATACCGATGACTATGGCTACTGGTACAAGCAATGCGACACGTGTTAGCTTCACAATAACTGCCATATCAATTGCTTCATTTCCACCAGCTGAGGCTGCTGCAATAACATGAGCAATTTCATGTAGAGTGCCTCCCGCAAAAATACCATATTCAGTAGGAGTTAAGTTAAATACAGAGTATAACACCGTGTAGACTAATGTGAATACAGTCCCTAGCAATGCGACTATCGCTGCGCCCACTGCAGTTTCTTTTTCATTCGCTTTAATTTGAGGAGCAATAGCGACAACAGCAGCAGCCCCACAAATAGCTGTACCACAAGCTGTTAATATGCCTAGTTTCTTATCTACATGAAATACCTTAGTTAAGCCATATACAACCACTAAAGCAAATACTAGATTAATAAACGCAATAAGAAAGACACTCGCTCCAGCATTGTAAATATCCGCTAAATTCAAGCGCATACCTAGAAAAATAATGCCGAGGCGTAATAATTTTTTACTTGAAAATGTTATACCTGTTTGCCAAGAATCCTGCACCTTAAAGGCTGCTCTCCAAGCCATACCTAATATAATCGCAATGACAAGCTGCCCTAATATTGAGAAGAAAGGAAATGTCGAAATATATTTTGCTACTAAGGCAATAATGAGTGTCAACAAGATTCCCTTCATAAACGCTGGGGTCAGGAAACTTTTTAACCTCTGCTGGCCATTATCCATGTTGTTCACTTCTTTCATCCTTGATGATTTTACTTTATTAGAAAGTTAATCATCAGTAAAATACATATATATAATTATAATTATTAATATTTTTAATGATAGGAGTGATGATATGCAATTTGATGCTTTAAGAACGTTCATCACACTGGTGGAGGTCAATAATTTTACGAAAACTTCCGAAATACTTCATATTTCGCAGCCAAGTGTCAGTTTACACATTAAAAACTTAGAACAAGAATTTCACACGACTTTATTTATCCGTTCACCAAAATCTGTACAAATCACACCAACTGGAGAAATTTTATATAAACGAGCTAAGCAAATGATGGCCATTGCCGAGGCAGCAAAGGAAGATATTTTAACCTATCACCATGAAATTCAAGGTACACTTGTGATTGGCGCTAGCTTTACCATTGGGGAATATATATTACCTCCTATCATTGCCAGCTTGCAACAGCAATTCCCTCAGCTAGAGCTTCAAGTTATTATTGGCAATACGAAAGAAATCATTCAATATACAAAATTATTACAAGTCGATATCGGTCTTATTGAAGGACAAGCACACGACCATGAACTTCTTATTAAACCGTTTATGCAAGACGAGTTATTTATTGTCAGCGCGAGTAATCACCCTCTTGCAAAGGAGTCAACGATTACAGTTTCGGACTTACAGCAGCAAAATTGGGTTGCACGTGAAGAAGGCTCTGGCACACGTTATTATTTAGATCATTTATTTAGAGCAAATGGGCTCCAAGTACGTTCACTTCTTACTATTAGTAGCAATCAAGGTGTGAAAGAAAGCGTTATACAGGGGCTTGGACTTTCATTACTGTCCGCTAGTGTCATTGAGCGTGAATTTAAAAATGGCGATATAAAAATCTTACCCCTCGAGGAACAGCATTTTATCCGAACATTTTCTTATTTGTGCTCGCCTACAATAAAAAATAAACGCAATGTCGACATTCTTTTAGAGGCACTATTAAAAAAAGCTTAGCGACTAGTAATTCGCTAAGCTTCATGTTGTTGAAAAGCTATTATGTGTCAGAAGATATATACTATGTGAAGTGGTTGATTGGAGTGGAAACTGGGCGACTCCTTGGGGATCAGCAATAGAGGAACGAAGGCTAAAACCATCACGTCCTGTGATAAAGCCTTCGTGACCAACATCGTGTTGGCCCGAGACCCTGCAGCGAAGCGGATGTTTTCTGTGCGAAAGCGTAGCGACAGCAACAACAAATGTTTTCTGTAGCGAAAGCAAAGCGGCAGCTACAAAGCGCCCAGTCGAACGGAAATCAACCTCTCGTTTTGCAGAAGAGCCATACTTTATTTAATGTGACATAGATTCCCTTCACCATTTTGGTTTTCAACACTACTCGCTAAGCTCACTTTATAATTCTTGGATTTAGACGTTTACGCTCCTGCTTATGCTCAATAATTTCTACAAATTTCAACGCTGCTCGAGATAAAGGTACGCTTTTCAAATAACACATGCCAATGCTCCGATTTGGTATACTTTCTGTTAATGTTAGCTCATATAAAAATCCTCGCTGCAAATAATCTTTAGAAAATTCTTTCGTTACACAAGCAATTCCTAAATTACTGCGTGCAAATTCCAGCACTAGATCATGTGAACCAAGCTCAAACTCAGGTTCAATGAAGATCCCTCTTGCAAATAAATAATCTTCTACATACTTTCTTGAATTTGATTTTTTCTCTAAAAATACAAGTGGAAACTTTAACAGATCCTCAAAGCTTAAGCTTTTTGATGCCAAGGTTTTGTACTTTTCGCCGCATACAAAAATATCCTGAACCTCGGTGCAAGCTGTTAACTGTAATGTCTGATCTTCTATCGGAAAATTACAAAGTCCTATATCAACCTCACCAGATTTAATAAAGTTACAAATTTCCGAAGTCGTTCCATTTAACATTTGTAATTTGATATTTGGATACATTGTATGAAACGTCTCTAGATAAGGCATTAAAAAGAAACGAGAAATAGTGTCCCCTACTCCAATTTTCAATTGACCTGTTGTTAAATTTTTAAATTCTAGCAGCTTCTCCTCACCAGCATCTAAAAGGCCTAACGCTGAATTTGTATACTCATATAAAAGTTTACCCTCAGTTGTTAACGTCACCCCTTTAGGTGTACGGTTAAAAAGACGTGTACCTAGCTCCTTTTCTAATTGCATCATGGCTTGGCTAACAGCTGGTTGAGTCATATATAAATCTTTAGCTGCACTTGAAAAGCTATTATTTTTAGCGACAATACTAAAAACGCGATATAAATCTAATTTCCCTATCATATAAGCACCTCTTATATCTATTATACGAACTATTAATTTTACTTATATCACTAAAGGAGCGTATAGTAAAACTATATTGGTTTTATTTAACATACATTTACCTATTTAATAAGGAGAGATTATTTTGGAACGTGTAGTTGGTACAGTAGTAAGAGGTCTTCGTGGTCCAATTATTAACGAAGGCGATAATATTGAGCAAATCGTTGTTGATACAGTATTAAATGCAGCAAAGATTGAAGGCTATTCCATTGAAGATCGTGACATTGTCACAGTAACAGAATCTGTCGTTGCGCGTGCACAAGGTAACTATGCATCCATTGATGATATCGCAACTGACGTAGCTGCTAAATTTGGCGATGATACTGTTGGTGTTATTTTTCCAATTCTAAGCCGTAATCGTTTCGCTAACTGCTTACGTGGTATTGCAAAAGGCGTAAAAAAGGTTGTTCTTATGCTTAGCTATCCATCTGATGAAGTTGGGAATCACCTAGTTGATATCGATGAGCTAGATGTCAAAGGGATTAATCCTTGGACAGATACTTTAACTGAGGTTGAATTCCGTGAGCATTTCGGCTATAAAAAACATACATTTACAGGTGTAGATTATATCGAATATTATAAAGAGCTGATCGAAGCTGAAGGTGCTACTTGTGAAGTTATCTTTTCAAATAACCCAAAAACAATTTTAGATTTTACGAAGAGTGTTTTAACTTGTGATATTCATACACGCTTACGTACGAAACGTATTTTAACGGCAAATGGCGCTGAAAAAGTATACAGTCTTGATAATATTTTATCTGTATCTAATAACGGTTCTGGCTTCAATGCGGAGTATGGTCTACTTGGTTCAAATAAAGCTACTGAAGATAGCGTAAAATTATTCCCACATACTTGCCAACCAATCGTTGATGGCATCCAAGCAAAACTCAAAGAAGCTACTGGTAAAACAGTTGAAGTAATGGTTTATGGTGATGGTGCATTTAAAGATCCTGTGGGCAAGATTTGGGAGTTAGCTGACCCAGTTGTTTCACCAGCTTTCACTGCTGGATTAGATGGCACGCCAAACGAAGTAAAGCTAAAATACTTAGCAGATAATGATTTTGCGGATCTTCGCGGCGAAGAATTAAAAGCAGCAATTTCTGAGTATATCCAAAACAAAGACGAAGATTTAACTGGGCAAATGGCAGCTCAAGGTACAACACCTCGTCGTTTAACAGACCTAATTGGTTCACTATCTGATCTAACTTCTGGTTCAGGTGATAAAGGAACACCAATGATTTATATTCAAGGTTATTTCGATAACTATACAAAGTAATTTCCAAAAAAAGTGCGAGCTAGTTGCTCGCACTTTTTCTATTGAAAGATTCATTAGCTATAATATTAATTCACTTTTGAAACACTAAATATTACACCAGCAGCTTGATCATATTTTAAATTATAACGAATCTTATTTTTCTCTACAGTTGTTTCATTCTTTTGATATTCATAACTTTCGTCAAACAAACGTAAATCCTTCAAAACAGCGCCAATCTCGTTTTGGTTTAAGATGGGGTTTGTCATACCAATTAACAACCCCATAGAAAGTATGATATCCATCCCTTCGCCTTGCCCCACCATAACCAACTCATGTACTGCGCCTTTTTCATCAATATTTTCAATTAAAGTAATATCCTTACCCAACTTCGAAGTAATTGTTTCTTCTTCTTTTTTTATATTTTCAAGAGAATACGAGAAGTCTAGTTTTTTTATTTCTTTATTGAATGCCTCTATAAATTCTTCTTGGTTACTATAAAGAGGCAGCGTTGTTGCCATTCCAATTATCATCGGAGAGACAAAGTAGACACCGGCTATTGCGGTAGCTATAGTACGTTTCATTTTAGTAAGACGTCCCTGTTTCCACATAAGAAATACACCCAAAGGAGGAAAAATAATTAACCAAAACCACATAAACCAAGCTGTTTTAAAAATCGGGGTTCTAAGTTTTAACTCTGATTTATGCAGCATCTTTCTTTCCCCCTTTTAACAATTCTTCAATGTTAACATTAAATATAAATTTCCTAGCATTATCTGTACCCTCATGTAAGGAGTCTTTTAATATATTTACAATATTTTCATCATAATGTGAGTTGTTTTCATCTTCCATTAAATGATTAAAAAGAGACGTCCCTTCAAAATCCGTTGTCTTAATATCAAAACTTTTTAGTAGTAATTGTTCGCCTTGTATTCGCTGGATTTTCTTTTGATATTGTGAGATTAATGTTGGCGTTTCTGTTTTTTTGACCAATAATTTATAAAGCTTTTTAGCATCCCCATACTGCTTTTGGTGAAATGCTTCTTCTGCATCACTCGTTAAAGACTCTACCGTTTCATTATAAAAAGATTTAATTTTATCTAAATCTTTTATCTTCTGAGCCTCTTGGATAAAGCTGAAAGTTTTTTCGTACTCTTTTTCATCTCTAGCATTTGTTGCTTTATAAAGCAATTCATTGATTTTCTCGTTCTCTTCTATTTGTTTTAATAAACCATTAGCCTTTAGCTTAATCTCGTCGCTAGCATTTCGATTTTCTTTTATATAAATCGCATAATCTTTAGCTATTGAATAATCCCCTGCATTACTCTTAGATTCAGCCAACTGATAAATAGCATTCATAGATTTTTGAACAAGGCTATCTGTCTTACTACTACTTTTATTCAATTCATAAATCTTTTCAAGTTCAGTAATAGCTTTCTTATAATCTCCACTATTATATAAATCCGCTGCTGTTGTGTAATAGTTTTCCGCCTTCACTTGATCCTCATCCACTTTTGGCTCTGGCGTTGAGGTTACAGATTTTGTTGGGGCAGGCTTTGATGTACTACTGCTACCACTGGATGTTCCACTACTACCGTTGGATGTACTACCGCCATTATGATAATGATACTCTCCATTTTCTAATCCCCATTTTGCGCAGTTAGTTCGACAGGTATGTCCTCCATTGCTATCAGTTCTGCCTGGATGGGCACTTGCTGTATACGGTGGCAGAAGTAAAAAACAGCATGCTAAAATACTAATTATCGACAAATAACCATTTCTCACCATTTTTACCTCCCATTTATAATATTTTCTATATTTTATCTTATATCATGTTTCCCATGACGTATAGTACGATTTTGCCATTCTCCATTCCGATCTAAAAAAATTAAATAATATAAGTGAGAAATGGGAGTGCGTTTAATTTTTGAGAAAAAAGTCTAAAAGACGGTAGCTATACTAAATTATTTATTTAAAAAAGTAATACTTCTCCACGAAGCAGAAGGTTAATCTATCCTGTTCATAGAAAAACCCCCTAAGTATCCTTTTTACATTGTCTACTTAGAGGGAATATATTCTATTATGCCTTTTCATTTAGTGAGGTTGACAGGAATCGAACCTGTAAGTCCCTATTCAGCAAAGGGACTCGCTGCCACTGCATACTTCCTCATATTTGTTATATATTATTAATTTCGTGTTAAAGAATTACATTGTTCTCAGTCCTTTTGTTTTATAGTAGATTCAATCTTTTCAAATAAAGCTTATTTCAATTGATTAGGAATCACTTCTTCATTTAACCAATGTTCGCTTGTTCGAACATGATTCTGTCTCACAAATTTCCCTAGGTTATATCGAAAATCATCATAATGGAAGGCATCCGCATTTCTAATAACATACCCTTCCTGCTCACCCCCAAGAAGTGATCTTCCTGTAAACGTCTTCTTTATTTTTTCTTCATCGAAAATACCTCGATATAATACAGGTACCGTTTCAATCCCCCATTCAGCTGCATAACGAACTGTTTCATCCCAGCTTAAACAAATATTTTTTTCGTTCCAAATACTAAATAAATAAAAGTAACTAGTTAACTCATTGTAGTAAATGGAGTGCTTGGCATAAATATTTTCGCCACATAATCTCCAACCTTCTGGAATCTGGAAGGCAAATGTAGCATGAAACGTTTTCACCCAATGCCTCGACGGATGATCTCCTGAATTTAAGCTTCTAGCATGCATATAGTTTTGATAAAGTGTTGTTCCTTCCCCGTCTAATTTTTCGGTTACAACTACCTCTTTTCCAATAAAATGATCAACATTTTTAGCAACCTTGTCATCATGTGTATATCCTCTACTCCACGGCAAATGAAAGCTTCTTGGATACTTCATCAAATTGGTCATAAACTCACTTCCTTTGTTTACATCTACTTCGCAAATTGATCTGCTTCACGAAAGAAATAAAGCTTTGTTAATAAGTCACCATCTAATAAATGATAAATCTTACTTGATCCCCTATCGCCCCCATATTGAATTAACATATGAAATTGCACTAAATTAACAACCTTTAAAACAAAGTCTTCTTCAAAGCCAAGCTCTAATAAAAAATGGCATACCATTTGAGCAGATACATTTTCATGTCCATAATATCCATATCTTTGTTGTAATTCTTTATATTTTTTACAAAACGGTTTGCCTACATCATGGAATAAAGCAGCTATTTGTAGCGCTAACTTGTCACTCTCCATATAGTATTCGTTCATATATTCATAAACAAAATACGTATGCTGGCAAAGTAAAAATTGATGATAAGGATTTTCTTGATTAAATTGATAAATCTCTTTAAATGGTTGGACCGCTCTCAACTTTTGAAAAAGCTCTTCATATGTGGGTTCGCTTTGGATTAGTGAAAGAAATTGCTCTTTTGAGATTTCATATGGACTCGCTTCATGTACAATATGCACCTCTTCAAACCCTTCTCCCAATATCGGAAACTCTAAATTCTTTCTCATTTTATCCATTATCACTAACGGAACTTTTCTCTTTCTTTGTTGATTTCTTGATACACACAAAGTATAAGGAGTATCAAAATAATAGCATGCAACCTTCACATTACCAGACAATTTACTCAGTGCAAACATCCTGCGTTCCCGTTCGATATTTGTCGCATCAACAATGACAGATTGACCTTTAGCCACAAATTCATTTAAACGCTCGTACAAAACACGAAATACTATTCGTGTTTTTTGTCTTGAAACGTCACCAAATAACTCTTGACGTATAGCATCACTTGAAAGAATAACTGCATTTTCGCTTTTCGCTAGCTCTTTAACAAACGTACTCTTGCCACTTCCAGGTAACCCAACTGTAAATATCACCTTCATTTTTTCTCACCCCCTTTCAAGTGTCTATATCGTTTCTAGAAACATATTCTTTAGTTAGCAATTAACGACTTCCCCCCTTACTCATGAAGCTGTTTTTATCAAAATTCAATCATCAACTTAACTCTAACGTATAGGGATTAATTTTTGAGGGTAAAAATGATATAAATCCGACATAACATTTTTTGAAATGTATACCATGAACATAAGTCGAGCAGAGGCTGAGCGACTTCTCGGGTCACGGATGGGCCCTGGAGCGAGCAAGTACGAGAACGGCTACTAAGAACACCACACCTCACCAGGAACCTAAGGAAAGCGTCCTGTTGGAACGGAGATCAACCTATATACATGATGTCATACCAAAATTTCGGAAACTATCCATAAAAAGCAACATTCTTCAAAAGGGACAATTTGACTACAAAAAAAAGACTGCTCCACCTTTTGCGGAACAGCCTTTTTTATTAAAAAATTGATTTTCTCTTATAACTTTATTATATCATAAATTTGCCAAAATTACTAGACTATACTTCTTTCTGAAATAGCTGTATGATAAATTTCCCGATTCTAAATCCATATTGAAAGGAATGTGAGTAACATTGGAAAAGCAATATGAATGGACAGAAGAAAAACAGTATCTTGCTCTTTGTTTAAACACAGTTGATCATAAAAAAGAGGAGTTACTGCAAAAAGAAAAGACTGTTAAAGACAATGTTTTAGCGTTAAAGAAAACCTTTTGGGACGACGTTAGAGTGAATTTAGATACGCCTGAGGATATAGACGAAACCTTTTATGCTATCAAACAACAGGCAGAGCTCTTATCTGATTCCCAGCATGCTCAGCAACGTGTCATCAAGGATGTAAAAATTTATGACCGTTTACTGCAATCACCCTATTTCGCTCGCATTGATTTTTTACAGGATGATCATAACGAACCTTTAAAGATTTATATCGGTGTAGCAACCTTAATGGATGAAGAGAATGAAAACATACTAATTTACGATTGGCGAGCCCCTATATCAAGTATGTATTATGATTACACCCCTGGCCCCGCTACTTATGAAACGGCGACTGACGAAATTCAAGGTGAGATGCTTTTAAAACGGCAATTTATCATTAAAAATGGCCAATTACAATCGATGTTTAATACAGGTTTAACGATCGGTGATGACTTATTACTCGATATTCTCGCTCAAAATGCAAACGAACATATCCGCAGCATCGTAGCAACGATTCAAGCTGAGCAAAATAAAATAATTCGACATGTCAGCACTCCTTATCTAATCGTAGAGGGTGTCGCGGGTAGTGGAAAAACGGCTGTTGCTCTCCAACGTGTTGCTTATTTGTTATATCATTATCGAGACCAAATTACTGCTGATCAAATTTTATTGATTACACCTAATCAGCTCTTTAATCAATATGTTCATACCGTTTTACCGGATTTAGGTGAAGACAATATGCAGCAATTAACCTTCTCCGAATATGCAACAAAACGTTTAGGTCGACAGTTCCAATTGGAATATCCTTATGAGCAATTGGAGTCACTTTTAACAGAGCAAGATGACTCACTCTACCAAATGAAGCTTTCGATTATTTCTTTTAAAGCTAGCCTCCAATATCGAGAATTGATGGACAAATATATTGAGCACCTTACAAATGAAGGTTTGCTGTTTAAAAATATTGTTTTTCGCGGAGAAAGAATTATTACAGCTCAAGAAATTGCTGAATACTTTTATTCGTTCAACGCCACAATGCCTATCCCAAATCGACTGCAGTTAGTGAAAGAATGGTTATTACAACGATTATCGAAAATTGAAAAAGCAGAACGGGCAAAAGAATGGGTAGAAGAAGCCAGTGAACTTTTAGACATTGAAGAATATACAAAAACCTATAGCGAGCTTTTACATGAAGGTCGATTTTCAGAAAATTCTTTTGATGATTTCGAGCAAGAACGCAAGAAATTAGCCATCCAAATTGTCAAAAAACAGTTCAAGCCACTTCGTCAATCTGTGAAACAATTAAAGTTTGTTCACATATTAGGCATTTATCGACATTTGTTTGAGATGAACTATACGATTCATCAGCAATTACAGAACTTTTTGCCCGACCATTGGGAAGAAATCTGTCAACATACACTCCCTAATTTAGCAAAGCGCATTATTTCATATGAAGATACCGCTCCATTTTTATATTTGCAGGACAAAATAGAAGGTCAACGAACAAATACGATGATTCGCCATGTTTTAGTTGATGAAGCACAAGACTATTCTCCATTTCAGCTATTTGTATTACAACAATTATTCCCACGTGCACGTATGACTATATTGGGCGATGGACATCAAACCATCCATCCTCATACCTTTAAAAACCCTTCCCTGCTAACGCCACAATTGTATGGTGAACAAGCAGAAAAAATGATATTGACGAAAAGTTATCGCTCAACAAAACAAATTATTCAACTAACTTCGAAGATTTTACATGAAGGCGCCAAAGTAGAAGCCTTTAATCGAACTGGTCCCGAACCGACTATCACGATTGTTCCAAACGAAATAGATTTAATTGAACAGCTTGTCGAAAAGATTAACAGTTTATCCCTAAAGTTCGAAACAATTGCAGTCATCTGTAAAACAGAGCATGAATGTACAATGGTTTTTGATCAAATGAAAGACCAAGTAGATCTTCAACTCATTACCCATGATACAAATCAATTTAAAAAAGGAATTTTACTGTTACCTGCTTATATGGCAAAAGGAATTGAATTTGATGCTGTCTTGCTATACAATGCTTCCGTAGCTAATTATTCTAGAGAAACAGAACGTAATTATTTCTACACAGCTTGTACACGAGCTATGCACGAATTGCATGTCTACTCAATTAATGAGTTAACACATTTTTTAAAGCTTTAATTTCAAAAAAGAGAATCCACAAGCTTCCATGGAAGGCTTGCAGATTCTCTTCTTTTATCATTTAAGTTAAATGTAGTAAGTATAATCCTCTGGAATAACACGTTTTAAGAATTTTTTCGTGCGCTCCTCTTTCGGATTAACAAATATATCATGAGGATTTCCTTCCTCTACTACGACACCACCGTCCATAAAAATCACCCGGTTTGCTACGTCTTTTGCAAAGCCCATTTCATGTGTGACCACAAGCATTGTTGTTCCTTCTGCTGCAATGTTCTTCATAACCTGAAGGACTTCTCCTACTAGCTCTGGGTCAAGTGCAGAAGTCGGTTCATCAAATAAAATAATATCAGGATTTAATGCTACTGCTCGTGCAATACCGACTCGCTGCTGCTGACCTCCTGACAATTGACTTGGATAGGCATCATATTTTTCTGATAAGCCTACTTTATCAAGCGCCTTTTTGCCAACTTCAATCGCTTCTGCCTTCGGAATTTTACGTCCTATAATAAGCCCTTCTGTCACATTTTCTAGCGCTGTTTTATTCGTGAAAAGATTGTAGTTTTGGAATACAAAGGCTACACGCTGACGAATCGAATGTACGTCCTTCTTCTTCACATTTTGAAAATCTACTTGGATATCACCAAATGTCGCATGTCCTTGGTCAGCCTTCTCTAAAAAGTTAATGCAACGTAATAATGTTGTTTTTCCTGAGCCGCTTGGGCCTAAAATAACAACAACATCGCCTTTATCAATGGCTAAATCGACACCCTTTAAAATTTCATTGTCTCCAAATGATTTATGAATATTTTTAATTTCTAACATACTCGTTCACCCCTTAGGCTTTTGCCACTTTGAATTTACTTAAATGTTTTTCATATCGTTTAAAGATGTATTCAACTGTACTACATAAAATTAAGTACACTATGAAAATATCAATATATGCTTCTACGTAATTGTAGCCAACATTTGCAGCCACCTTAGCCTTTAATGTAATTTCAGGTAAGGACATTGCATAGCCTAAAGACGTCGCTTTAATGAGATTGACTGTAGCCGTACAAATATTTGGCATAGCTACTACTAAAGCCTGCGGAATAATAATACGGCGATAGGCTTGAAATGTTGTTAAGCCTACTGCATGAGCAGCCTCTAGCTGACCTTTTTCAATCGTACTTAAAGCAGAACGAAATACCTCAATTAATATTGCCGTTGTACTAAATGCGAAGACGATAAATGCATACCAAATCGGATTGATTTTATAAATATCGTAGGCAATATTATATTTTTCAAAAATCATTTTAAGTAGTAATGGGATACTACTATAAATAATAAAGATTTGAATGATTATAGGTGTACCTCGGACAAAGGAGACATAAATTTTTGCTATATGATGGATCACTGGGATTTTATTGATTCTTGTTAGTGCTAGTAGAAAGCCAAGTGGTAAAGCAACGAGCATAGCAACAATTGTCACAAGGAGTGCGATAGGTACACCTGATAATGCAACAAAAAATGTTTCAACTAAAAATTGATAATTCATGGTTTCGCCTCCTTACGTTGTTTCTAATGTCTTTTTCCCCTTACCAAAGAACTTTTCTAGCATAGCGAAGAATTTTTCTATAATAATCGACAGCACCCAATAAACAATCGCTAAAGCAATATATATTTCTAATGCATGTGCATTAATGTTACTTGCAATAATTAAATTTGCCTTTCCGACAATATCAATTAAGCCGATTGTATAAGCGAGCGCCCCTTCTTGTAATAAGGCAATCATTCCATTCCCAAAGTTCGGTAAAGCGATAACGAGTGCCTGTGGGAAAATAATACGTCGATAGGCCTGAAATGGCGTTAATCCCACACTAACAGCCGCTTCAAATTGCCCTTTATCAATCGCTAAATAAGCAGAACGAATAACTTCCGACATAATCGCCGCAAACTGCAAAGTGAACGTTACGACTACGAAAATGGCTGTTTCGATTGAATGGAGATTGATGCCGAAGTTTTCCGCTAACGCTGGAACACCATAATATACGAGGAATAATAAGACGATAGATGGTGTACAACGCATAATCGTTGTATATAAGTTCGCTAATTTTCGCAGCAATTTTATTGAACTTAACTTGGCAGCCGCTAATAGTAAGCCAAATATTGTGCCTAGTACAATGGAAGAACCCGCGACTAAAAAGGTAACTTTTAAAAACGGTAATAATACAGGAATTGAGTTCCAAATGTATGATGCATCAAAATACTTCTCCATTTCCTCACCAACTTCTATATAAATGTACAATAAGAGGTGTGTTGATTAGCTATTTTTAATTACTAAAATTAAGTAGAAGACGCTGATTTCCGTTACGGGCTACTTGCTTTCCTGCGGGCGAGCGACGAGCCGCTTCCTTCGCTCCGCTCCGTGCAGGGTCTCGTCTGTCTCGCTTTCCCGCGGGAGTCAAGTAGCCCTTCACTACAATCAGCTAAATATGCTCATATATAAGGCAAATTATCAACAAAAAAATCCCTTTTTCACCCAATAATTAACAAACATTTTTCCCTAATCAACACACCTGATACAATAATTCTCTTTTTATTAATAAAGACTGCTGAGTATACTGACTCAACAGCCTTTTATTTAGTAGTAGCTGCTAGCACTTTCCCTTCTAAAGAGGGGTCTTCTTTGATCAGCTACCGCCTATTAGCGCTTCACAGAATCTAACACTTCAAATAAATCTCGTCCGTAAAACTTAGTGCTTAATTCATTTGTTTTCTTTTGCTCTTTAATTTTTGCTATAGCTTTATCGTAAGCATCTGCAAATTCTTGTTCCTTTTTATTGAACAGCGGCCATGTTTTGATAACGTCAAATTCGTTGTAAACTACATCATCCTTTAAATTATGATATGGGCCATCTTCTGCCAAAACTTGTTGTTTAAATGGACCTTCAATCATCACACCACCATCGACACGTTTTTCATTTACCCATTGCACAACATCGACAGTAAATGCATCTCCAGCTTGTAATTTCACTTTATTGTCTGGGTTGGCTTTATTATATTCATCAATAATTGTGTATTGGGCATTATTCGCAGCAATTGGTGCTAATGAATAACCTTTTTTCGCAAAGTCGGCTAATGTTTTCACACCCTCGTCTTCTTTACGTAATACTAAGCCCGCACTACTTAAGCCTAAAAATTCTTTTGGGAAAATAAACTTTTCAGTACGTTCTTGCGTAAAGAAGGCATTTTTTATCCCTACTTGATATTTCCCTTGCTCAACACCAATCAGTAAATCATCACTAGTCGTCCCTACAAATTCAAACTTATAGTCAGGTAACATTTCATCTACTAGCTTCATGACTTCCACATCGTAACCTGTTGGATTTCCGTTATCATCAATATAACTAATAGGCTTAGATGCCTGATCATATGCAACCTTCACTGTACGTACTTTCGCGCCATCCTCTGAGTCTTTATCTGAAGCTTCACCTGAATTACAGCCCGCTAAAATAGCAAGTGAAGCCAATCCGATTGCTGCCAATTGGAAAATCTTTTTCTTTTGTTTAAACATATGTCATTTCCCCTTATTCTCCATTGTTTTGTAATTGATGTTCAGTCGATTTTTGTTGTTCAATTGCTGCCTTTGCCAATTTAATAATTGTCATATCATCCATCGGTGGATTATGAAGTCCTGCACGAACATTTCGATAGTAGCGCTGTAATGGATTTGTTAATTGTAGGCTTTTAGCTCCTACTACACGCATTGCCTTATCGACGATTTCAATCGCCAAATTTGTTACCGTATGCTTAGCAACTGCCATTTCATTTGCCAAAAGCTCACGTCTAGCTGGGTCATCATAAGCTTCGGCAACCCCATACAGTACAAAGCGCGCTTGATATAGCTTCAATTCAATATCACCTAGAAGTTGCTGCACATTTGGTAATGTACTAATTGGAGCATTTAAACTATTAGGTTGATAATGATTGGCAAAATGCAGTGCATAATCACGAGCTGCCTGCGCAATCCCTAAGTATGTTGCTGGTATATGTAGCATCCAACCATTTATCTTGCCACCACTTGGGTGACCCGGTAACTCTACTAAATGATTTGAAGGGACTATCACATCTTTTAAAACTAGGTCATGACTGCTTGTGCCTCGCATTGCAGACATTTCCCAGTTTTCTTCAATTGAAAGCCCCTGGGCATCTTTATGAATAAGGAAGTAACCAATTTGATTTTTCTCCTCAATCCACGCTGATGTTAAGAAGTAATCTAGTACCGGGGAGGCTGTCGTAAAGATTTTACGTCCATTTAAGAGCCAACCTGCCTCTTTTGACACAGCATTTGTTCCTGGTCGCCCTCCACGTGTTGGACTACCAGTTGCCGCTTCACTCGCAGCCCTATTTATAATTGCTCCGTTCTTTATTTCCTGAGCAAATGAACTTAGTAAATCGTCTGTCCATAGCTTTTTCTCATATAGTTCGCCTATAACACCTAATGTCCACCCTAGTGAGAGTGAAGCATTCTCGTCGTAGCTTGCTAACGTTTCTTGAACGAGTACCAAATCATAGACTGATAATCCTTCACCGCCATATTCTTTCGGTAAAGTTAGTTTTGGATAACCAATTTGCAGAAGTAGTTTATGCGCTTCGAATGGAAAACGAGATTGTTCATCTACTTCTTTAGCCTCAGCCTTGATTGGCTCAGAAATAGATGCTAGCTGATCTAGCCAATACTGCTGCTGCTTTGTTTTAATAAATAAATTCTTCAAGAAAATCTCCTTCTTCCCAAAATATATAAAACATATATACTTACTAAGAATTAAAGTTGTAAAAAAATCTCTACTACGTATTAGTAGCGAGAGGATGCGTGGTACTGAATTTTCTGATTCGTTGACACTTATAATACTTTTCGCATTTAAAAATGTCAATGGGTTAATTACAAGTTTTTTTATAAGCTTTATATCCATTACTAACACGTCTTCTTTTTTCACCAAGCCATGTTTACAACATATGCTAAAACTAAAGAAAGAGGTGCATGTATGACTAATAATATGAATCCATCCTTAAATAATATGCCTATTTCAACTATGACCCCTCAGGTTATTCAGACGAAATTTGGAGATATTAATGGAGATGGCTTACTTGAAACTGTTCTTTTGATGGGGACTAAAACTCCAGATAGCCCTTTGTGGAAAGACCTAACGCTTGCTATTTTTTACGGACAGACGCACCAATTCGAAAAAATAATGCTAAAACAAAGCGTTGGCTATAATCCAACTATATTTTTAGGTGACTTTACAGGCAATCACCTAGAAGATATTCTAGCTATTTCTGACACAGGAGGTAGTGGAGGCATTATCAACGGGGAAATATTTGCCTCAATAAACGGCAAAATTCGCTCAATTTTTGATGCAATTTCTTTTAATAATAAGCTAAAGTACAGCGTTAATTATCAAAATCAATATAAAGTAGCCGTTCGTAGCATGAATCCCAAAAAGCAATATATCATCGATTTACAATACAAGGGTCCGGATTATTTAGCAGAAATTTATAATCAAGACGGTACACTAAAGCAGCCTATTGAAGGATGGGTTGATCCAATCAGCGGATTGTACCCAGTGGACTATGAACGTGATGGCATATATGAGATTTTAGCGTATCAGTCTATAGCAGGCCGATTTCATGCCGATGGATTAGGGTATGTAGAAAATATTTTGAAATGGGATGGCCATGAATTTATCGTTGACCGTCAAACTGTAGGGATTTTTGGAGAAGATATAAAATAAATTACGCGCACTTATATAGGGGAAAAAGCAAAAATCTGTCCGATTTCCGCATAGAATAATCGAAATTGGACAGATTCGAACTTACTTTTTCTACTGATAGGACAAGGTTTATTTTTCTACTAATGCAAAATAATTATTTTCGTGATCAGCAAAATTAAAAACCCTACCCATTGGCATCATTACTAAATCTCCTACTTTAACGCCCTTTGCTTGAAAATCCTGATATAAATTTTCTATATGATCGGCATAAAACATAATAGAAGGTGTCCCTAAATTTAATTCAGGCTGCATTTTCGCAATGATTTCTTTGTTGTGTAGAACAAGGGTAGTTTGAGCTTCTTTAGTTGGAGCAATTTCAATCCAACGTACTCCTCCCTCTTCCTGGTCAGCAACTACAACAAATCCAACTTTTTCTGTCCAAAACTTCACAGCAGTTTCCTGATCATTTACATATAACATCACTTGTCCAATTTGTCGAATCATGAAAACAATCCCCCCTCTTTTGAGCATTAGTATATATCAAAAAGTAGCTTTATATGTCATCTAATGATTATCGTTTCAAAATATTATTTCTTATATCTACAATTAATGAACAGTTATTACAAAATACTTAACTTTTATTTTATTTTTGATAAAATGAGCCTAGTCGTCTATTATTTGCCTTAATCGGTAAAGTATATACTTTTCACCATACATAGGGTGTCGATTATCCGATGAACCTCTTAGGACAATAGGAGGTTGGTCACAAGGGCGTTATTACATCCAATTTTCGGTGATAAGACAAAGTATCAAATACTAAATTATAGTGAGGATAATTCAAGTGAAACAACTAAGTTTAAGGAAAAAGCTCATTTTTTCATTTTTAGCAATGCTTCTCATCCCAACACTGTTAATTGGAATTGTGTCTTACCAAAGTGCTGGAAAACAAATTTCAGAAGAACAACAAGCAAGCGCAGCCGAAAGTGTGCGCATGCTTAATACGAATATTACTAACACGATTGAGCCAAGAGTGAAGGACATTCAATATTTTACTAAAAAGCTCAATCAATCTTATTTACAAGAAGGTAAAATTCCAGAACTTAAATCTCTTTTCAAAGAATACATCAATATGCATCCAGAGGTGGAGCTGATTTATATTGGAACCTCTGATGGCAGACTACTAGATGAGCCTGCTCAAAAATACCCTAGTGGGTTTGATTCGCGTACGAGACCTTGGTATAAGCAAGCTTTAGATAACAAAAACCAAGTATCTATTACAGCTCCATACATTACACAAACTACAGGTGATATCGTTCTTACGATTACTCAGGCTTTACCAGATGGCTCAGGAGTAATCGGGTTAGATTTAAATATATCTAAACTTAGTACCATCACGAATGATATACGCATAGGAGAAACTGGCTTTGCTTCACTTTTAGATGGCAATAAAATTTATATTGCCCAACCAGATAAAGAAAGTGGCTCTGAAGCAACAGAAAGCTATATTACTAAAATCTATGAACAAGATAGTGGTAGCATTATAGAAAAAGATCGTCAGCTACAATTTGTTACAAATAAGCTAACAGGTTGGAAAGTTGTTGGTACAATGTTTACAGCCGAGGCTGCAAAAGCCGCAGCTTCGACCTTTAATATCAACTTAATAATCATCGCTGTTTCTATTATTGTTGGCATTATTTTTATGCTATTCATGATAAAATCGATCGTTAATCCGATCAATCGACTTAAACAAAGCGCTATAAAAATTAGTGAAGGCGATTTAACAGCGTTTATTGACATTCATTCTAAAGACGAGATTGGACAGCTAGGGGAAGCCTTTATCGCAATGAAGGTTAACTTAAAAAAACTTATTCGCAACGTTGATCAAAGCTCCCAACACGTACAGACTTCAGCACATGGATTATCTGCGAATGCCGAACAAAATATAGCTGCTTCAGAACAAGTTACTAACGCTATGCAACAGGTTGCTATCAGTACGGAAAAACAAACAACTGGCATTGACCAAAATGCTGTTTCTATTGAGGAAATCGCAAAAGGAGTCGTCGAGGTCGCTGATAGCTCTATGCAGGTTTCAGACTTATCTAGCCATGCTATAAAATTGGCCGAAGAAGGTGGCCAAGCAGTCGAACAAACTGTAAATCAAATGGTTTCTATTCATGAATCTGTGACGCAATCAGATACGATGATTAAATCACTCTATGATCGAACAAAGGAAATCGGGTCTATTTTAGAAATTATTAGTGCTATTTCAGATCAAACAAATCTACTTGCCCTTAATGCTGCTATTGAGGCAGCGCGAGCTGGAGAGCATGGGAAAGGCTTTGCAGTAGTTGCCGATGAAGTGCGCAAGTTAGCAGAGCAATCCCATCAATCAGCAGAGCAAATTTCTGCACTGATTACTGGCATTCAGCAAGATACGGCTAAATCTGTTCAAACAATGATTAAGGCTTCAGCGGATGTCCAGGATGGTTTACAACTAACAGAAGATACAAGTAAAAAATTTGCAAACATTATTAAGAGTCTACACGATATTGCTCCGAAAATGGAGGATATATCTGCATCCGCTCAGGAGATGTCAGCAGTAGTCGAAGAAGTTTCTGCAACAGCTATCGAGCTAACTGATCATGCTAAATTAAATGCAGCAGCGTCAGAGGAAGTTGCCGCTTCAACTGAACAAACGTTGTCCTCGATGCAGGAAATGGCTGTAGCCTCAAAAGCACTTCTCGACATGGCTGATGAATTACAAAGCTATGTGAATCGTTTTAAATACTAAAAAGAAAAGCACGATGTTAATGGAGATTTTCCAAACATCGTGCTTTTCAATATTAACTTCTTTCAGCAATTATTTTCTGTAGCGACAGGCTACAATTATGCCGAGGCATAATTGCTCTTTATTTATTTTCCTCATAACTAAATTGCCATTCTATACCGAATTTATCAGTAAGGGAGCCGTAACATTTACTCCAAAACGTTTCTTGTAGCTCCATTTTAACCTTGCCACCATCTTTAAGACCGTCAAAAGCTTTTCGCAGCTGAGTCTCATCGTCTGAGACAACGGCTAACGTTATATTGTTTCCAGTCGTGAATGGATTGCCTGGAAATGTATCTGAGAACATTACAGTGCTACCAAAAATCGAAAGTCGCGTATGCATCACAAGATCTTTTGCTTCCTCTGGTAATGGATAATTTGGGTTTTGTGGTGAATCTCCAAATGTCATAATTTCAGGCTTGTTCGCCTTAAAAACTTTCTCATAAAAAGATACAGCCTCTCGACAATTTCCATTAAAAATTAAATAGACCTCTACTGCCATCCCCAACACTCCCTTTGTCATTTTTCGAAACAATTCTATTTTACATGGATAGCAAATAGTAATACAAATTTTAGATAAAACTAATTAAAAACTCCTTTTCCTCTTTTGAAGAATCATAATAGATCTTACTTCCTTACAAAAATTTGCAGAATTTTAACCTTACTTTTATCTTTTTTAACAATTGCTAAAACTTATATTTCGCTTAATTCCTGTTCTTTCCTGTTATTTTTTTATTTATTTAGATAAAAGCTTTGACATTTACTCGAAAATAATGTAAATTACCAAATGACGAACGATTTAAATTAAAACTTAAAAAATATTCGTATTTTAGGAGTGTTTATAATGGATAACGTATTTGACTATGAAGATATTCAACTAATTCCCGCAAAATGTATAGTAGAAAGTCGCTCAGAATGTGATACTTCTGTTACTTTAGGTGATCATACATTCAAACTTCCTGTTGTACCGGCAAACATGCAAACAATTATCGACGAAAGTCTTGCTGCGAAGCTTGCTGAAAACGGTTACTTTTATATCATGCACCGTTTTAACCCAGAGACACGTATCAATTTCATTAAAGATATGCAAGCTCGTGGATTAATTGCATCTATTAGTGTTGGTGTGAAAAATGAAGAATATCCTTTTATTGAAGAATTAGCTGCTGCTAATTTAGTGCCTGAATTTATTACAATCGATATTGCACATGGTCATTCAAATGCTGTTATTCGTATGATTCAACATATCAAAAAACATCTACCAAATAGCTTTGTTATTGCTGGTAATGTGGGTACACCTGAAGCAGTACGTGAACTTGAAAACGCTGGTGCAGATGCAACAAAAGTTGGTATTGGACCAGGTAAAGTATGTATTACTAAAATCAAAACTGGTTTTGGTACAGGTGGTTGGCAGCTTGCTGCACTACGCTGGTGTGCAAAAGCCGCAACAAAGCCAATTATCGCTGATGGTGGTATTCGCACACATGGTGATATTGCAAAATCGGTTCGCTTTGGTGCTTCAATGGTAATGATTGGATCATTATTTGCAGGTCACGAAGAGTCACCTGGAGAAACGATCGAAATCGACGGTAAAACTGTGAAGGAATACTTCGGATCTGCTTCTGAATTCCAAAAAGGTGAACGTAAAAATGTTGAAGGTAAAAAAATGTTTGTTGAACATAAAGGTAGCATCAAAGATACGTTAATTGAAATGCAACAAGACCTTCAATCATCTATTTCCTATGCAGGTGGCAATAAACTTGATGCCATTCGAAATGTAGATTATGTAATTGTGAAAAACTCTATTTTTAATGGAGATAAGGTATACTAACAGTCTAACCAGCATGAAGCTAGCCGAAAATTTTTGCTAGCTTCATTTACTTTTTCTTTATTCGCAAATATACAAATCCCCTATCTTTTCACCCCCTCGTAAACTATTCATAAATTTATTTCATTAAAAACTTAAGTGATATTTTTATTTTTTTAAATAAAATTACTAAAAATAATAGAATAGCTAGAAGAAGGCTTAAATAAACACATAGAAATTTTATTTTTGTACAATAGCTAGAAATTAACCCTAAATAAAAAAGTTCCGTTGGATATTTCATGAGGATAATACTTAAGAAAAGATTTTCTAAATAATCAAATGCCATACCTATAAACGGAAGGACAATGAAATAGTTTACTATTTTATTTTTGATTTTTAGAACTTTAAAAAAGTACGAAATCACTACCGAATAAAAAAATGCATAAGTAAGAGGATAAATAAAATCAATTATAAAAAAGTTGTTAAATAATAGGATCTCCCTGCTACCCCTTGTAAAAATAAAGTTTCGTAAATCTCTTGTACGGTATAGCTAAAATGTAAATCTAATATGCCTATTCCGCCTGTAATTCCTTTTAAAGTAGAAATTGCACTACGCATAATAAACATAGAACATAAAAAAATTATAAGTAGGATACTAACACTTTTCATATTAGATAATTTATTAATTGCCCCAAACATACTCCCACCCCCACTGGTTAAAATACACATTTGTGTAATTTTCATGTTTTGAAGTATAATTGAGCAAAAATTTGAAGTCAATATAATCCAAGCAAGTGATACAAATCAAGGCTATTCGTGTCATACAGGAGGAAGTTATGGAAAAAAGTAAAAATCCAATATCTATTCGCTCAAGGAAAATAATTATTAATACTTTATTAGAACTAATGAAAGTGAAGGAATATAGTGAAATTACTATTACAGAAATAGTAATTAAAGCTCAACTGGCTCGCAAAACATTTTATCGTAATTTTAAGTCAAAAGATGATGTACTAAATGAATATGTAGACTATTTATTTAATAAATATATTCATAAACTAGCTAATTTAGATAATTTAACAAATTTTTCAGTTACCAAATGTTATTTTGAGTTTTGGCAAGAGCATGTATCATTCCTTAAACTTTTAGTAGAGAAACAATTTATTATTTTATATACTAAAAAAATACGAAGAGTACTTACCGGTGATCCATAATCTATTTCCATGTAAACAACAAAATAAAGTTAATGACACGATGCTTAAATATAGCATAGCTTATTCATCCGGTGGGTTTTGGAAGATTCTTTGTAAGTGGGTAGAGGATGATTGTACGGAAAGTCCTGATGAAATGGGTTTAATATATAATAGTTTTATGGGGATACCCAATGATTAACTATAGGTTTTACAGTCCACCTTCTAAGGAAAATTATCGTTATACTTTATATGTTCCTTTCCAACAAAAGAAAAAATGCTACCAATTAAGAGTAGCATTTTCCTAAAGATTATAGCTTGTTAATAACAGCGTGGATCGTTTCTTTTAATTCTGCATCATGATCAGAAAGGTCTACAAGGTTTGCTACACGTTCACGTAATACTGGACGTTCAATTACAAGCTTTTCATCAAGAACTTGTACTAGTAACTCGATAACAAGACTATCACGTACGTTTAATGCTTCCTCTAAACGCTCTGGTGTAATTTTTCCTGTTTTTGCTGCTTTAGCCATTTTAAAAACCCCTTTTGAATTTTATATTCATGCACATCTATTTTAGCATACAGCTAATTTATTTTGAAAACTTTCTTTCGCGAATATATAGGCTCATCACCTTAACGTGTGGTTGATTTCCGTCCCGACTGGGCACTTTGTAGCTGCCGCTTTGCTTTCGCTACAGAAAACATTTGTTGTTGCTGTCGCTACGCTTTCGCACAGATAAAACAATTGCTGTCGCTTCGCTTTCGCGCAGAGCAGAGCTTCCTGGGGGCGTCCGATGAGCCGCTTGGGCCAACATGATGTTGGTCACGAAGGCGTTATCACAGGACGTGATGTTTTTAGCCTTCGTTCCTCTATTGCTGATTCCCAAGGCGTCGCCCAGCCTTCACTCCAATCAACCTATATACATAACATACGTTTTAACAAATATCATCCACAGCTTTTGGCGATAATTCAATATATACCAAAACTTTACAAATCAAACCTAATACATTTACGATAAAATGTTATATTCAAATCATAAAACGAAGACGCTCAAACATATGATTATGTGTTATTTAGTTATTCATATTCACTTAGAACGATTTATAAGATTGGAGGAATTCGATGAACCATAAGGACTCGACTTATTTACAATTAATAAAGGCTATACCGAAAACTTTACAATTGTTTCTAAATGTTTGCCTTGTACTTCTAGCGCTCATTTTATCCTTCTTACTTTGCAAAGAACTCATCCAATTTCTTAAAATTCTAATATTCAACAACGATGGCGGAGACTATAAGCTTTTCCTCGCTAATATTCTTATTTTCTTTTTGTATTTTGAATTTATCACTATGATTATTAAATATTTTAAAGAGAATTATCATTTTCCACTAAGGTACTTTATATATATAGGGATTACAGCTATGATTCGATTAATTATCGTGGAACATGATCATCCCATTAACACCTTAATTTATTCACTTATTATTTTAATATTAATTGTAAGCTATTTTATTATTAATATTACGCCGCTGGAACGACCTGTACGCTCATCACTCTTTATGAAAAAAGAACAATAGCTTTATACTATTAATCTTCCTAAAAAGCTGTGATGCAAGTTGGTTTATCAAGGACAAAGAAGAAATGATGCAATGACTGTACGTATTGTTCATCACTAATCTTCACCTTGCTAAGCATAAATAATTCTTGTACTGTCACAACTCCCATGACAAGAGAAGAAAGCTCTGCGATATCAATCACCATTTCCACATCATAGTTAGTACTATTAGAAATGTTTATATTACCATCGATAGCCTCAATAACAATTTGATGATTATTTTCAGCTAATAACGAATCTTTTACAATTAACTTAAAAGTTAATGTTTGACCATTAAAATTATTTGTTGTGAGTTCCTCAAAAAAACCTTGAACATTAATAATGCGATACATTAAGCCAACACCTGATACAGCACTTGCATGGTAGACACTTGGGATTAAATGATTTGTTCCATTTCGTACATCTCCTAAAAAGAAGTGAATATTTTCTTCCTGTGTGTTCCATTCTATACGGTTCACTTGATCCACCTGACTATTTAAAAATGTACTGAACTCTAATAGAGCCTCTGGTGTTTCATAGATCCATTCTTTAATGACTAGATTATTAAGTAAAAAATTCGTTTCACTTTGCTTATTAAAGGAGAATACCATATAACCTTGTATTGAATCTCCCTTTTCAACAGCAATAATATAGTTTTGCGGGTTTTTAAAAATTGATGAAAGCTCCGATTCTGTTTTTAAAAACATACCATGCTTCCTCGATGCAACTCTTCTATAGCAATCTGCTAATTTTTGCTGATCTTGCGCTGTAAAAAAAGTAAGATGTTTTTTTGTTGGCCCCTTCGGAAAGCTTGATGGTTCCACTGAATATTGATGCATTTTCGGTCCGTATCCAAAGCCCATTTTTTTATAAAAGTCAGGTCTAAACGGATATAACGCAACAAAATGAACATTTCTCTCTAAAAAAACCTTAAAAAAATGATCTATTAATTCTTTGGCAACCTTTTCTTTTTTACGGAGTAAGTCAACTGCAACTAGTCCTACTCCCCCTATTGGAATCATTTTAGAGAAGAAATTCATTTCAAAATCATGGAGTCGCATGCCACCAATTAGTTTGTTATCTTCCCATAGCCCATAATAATGAATAGCTGCGTCATTGTTTTGATTGCGTATAAAAAGTGCCTTTAGCTGCTCTTTTGTTAGCTGTAAACTCCCCATCCTTCCTGGATAAGCACCAACCACAATATCAACAAAATGTATAAAATCCTCTTCCTTCAATAATTTCTCAACGACTTTCATATACATCCCCATCCTACACTAAATTATTTTAAGGCACGCTCTTTTCATAATTTTTTTCACATTAATTCCAGCCCTTGATAATAACATATATTACCACATGCAAATAGTACGCGGTGAGCTCCTTATTAGATGTATACAGAAAGGAAGTATGAAGCGGAACATTTAGTGCTTGTTGTTTTTGCATACAATGCTTTATAACTACACCCTTATTCAGCTTCTCAAGCAAGTCGGCAGTAACTGAATACATTATTCTCGTTGGCTGCTGATTAGGGCATCAGGAAGTGATTATAAATGGAATAGGACTAAAGGTAAAGCTCGGAAATACGATGTGTTGCGCACACATATGACTCAACTAAAAAGGAATGGACTGCATGAATTATTGAAGGGAGACGGAAAGAGTGAATCTGATTGATGCATATATTCATGAAGTAACTAAAAGGATAAGCAAAGATAAGCGTGATAAAACCAGTCTAGAACTAAAATCTACTATTGAAGATATGTTACCTGAAGATTATTCAGAATCAGATATAAAGGACGTTCTTAAAAAGCTTGGAAATCCCATAGAAGTTGCAGCAAAATATCAAGATACACCACGATTTTTAATCAGCCCAATAGTGTTTGACGCTTATATTAGAACAATAAAATTAGTTATTCCTTGGGCAATATTAATTACAATTATTGTACAGATGATAGAAAGTATTGTGCTTTATAACGGAGAAGGTGCACTCCTGACTGCTATTATTAACACTATTTCTATAACTATCTCTCATATTATTTCAGTAATCATTTACGTACTGTTCTGGATTACAGTTGCTTTCATTGTCATCGAACGATCTGAAGGAAAAAACGTTCGAATCCCTCTTATAAAGAATCATCCAGAATGGACACCGGATGATTTAGCAAAAGTTAAAATAATCCCTAAAGAAAAAACTATTTCACTTAATGATAATATTTTAAGTTTCTTAGGCATTGCTATTTTCTCCTTTGCCTTTTTCAATGCTAATCACCTTTTAGGAATCTATACTTCTCACAATAAAGGCGGGTTGAAATTTGTTATGCCTATATTCAATCAGGATGTCTTACTGTCCTTCGCTCCAATCGTTTTATGTTGTATCGTTTTAAGTGTAGCTTTAACATTATGGAAATTGAAGACTGGTCAATGGACTATGTTAATCGCCATAACTAATGCACTTCTTCAATGTACAGGAGTCATTGTTTTTATCCTTATGGCAATTCACCCTGATCTCATACACAGTCCAGCCGTACCTTATATCGCTGCAATTACGGGAACGACCTCTGCTAAGATTTTATTTACTATAGACAGAATATTATTCGTAAGCATCGCTATTGCCATCATCGCAAATGCATTTGATATTTATAATGGCTTTAAAAAAGCTAGAATTTGAAAAGAACTATAAGTTTTTGAGAGCTGACTCTTTTTTGTTGGCTCTTTACTTATTCATATTCTCCTTCAAAATACCGTTATTCTCTAATGTTTTGTATAATAATAAAGTTAATACATTCATAAATAATCTGCACTAATTCAAACAGAATAAGGGGAAATAACTATGACCATTCTTCTTGTAGATGACAATCAGGTCAATCTATTTGTAATTGAAAAAGTATTAAAAAATGCAGGTTATGATAACTGTGTTTCTCTAACATCTGCCTATGAGCTTTTTGATTATTTACAGTTAGATGCACCAAATTCAACAGGAAATTCGGTGGATTTGATTTTATTAGATATTATGATGCCTGAAATCGATGGCATTGAAGCTTGTAAACGTATTAAGCAAAATGAACGATTAAAAGATATTCAAATTATCTTTGTCACAGCTCTAGAAGATAAAAACACGCTCGCAGAAGCACTTGATATCGGTGGAGTAGATTATATTACGAAGCCCATTAATAAAACCGAGCTTCTTGCTAGAATTCGAGTTGCTTTACGATTGAAAGCTGAATTAGATTGGCATACTCAGCAAGAAAAGAAAATACAATACGAATTAGATTTAGCCACACACGTACAAAGAAGCCTTTTGAGCGCCCCTTTAAATGAGGCTACTATTCAAATAGAGGTCTCTTATCTTCCTTCTTCTAATTTAGCAGGGGATATGTATTATTGGCATAAAATAAATGATCATCGATATGCTATCATTTTGCTTGATATGATGGGACATGGGATCCCTGCAGCGCTTGTTTGTATGTTTATCTCCTCTGTCCTAAGAGAAGCTGTTAAACAATTAGAAGATCCTGAATTAGTTATAAAAGAGTTAAACCGTTATATGACACTTTTACGAAACGGAAAAGAGGACAATCTTTTTTATTTCACAGCTATTTATTTAGTGATAGATACAGAACAAAAAACCATTGAATATGTGAACGCTGGTCATCCTTCTGGCTATGCTCTAGTTGACGAAAAGACGCTCGTACATTTAAATCAAGGAAGCTGTGCAGTCGGCTTTTTCGATGAGATCAACGTACAAAAGCAATGCATTCAATACAATGAGGAAGTACAAATTATTTTATATACGGATGGTGTGTTAGAGGCAATGGGACCTTGTGAAATGGAATCCGAGAAGCATTTACAAACACTAATATCTACGAAATGGGATAATTCTCGACGTCTGATTGACCATTTACTACCCATGGAAAAACAAGGGAATCAACCAGATGATATGTGTGTATTAATGATACAGGCACGTTAAACTACATAAAAAGTGGCTGTTGCCTAAGTCTCTACTGTGGAGAGACCTGGACAACAGCCTATTTTTTATCTTACTTTATTTTCTGATATATTTTTTCATTGCCTACGATTTCTTTATATTTTGAAATAATATCTTCAAATCGGAGTGTCTCTTTATCTCCTAAGCATAAAAATCCAGTATCACTTAGACTTTCGGAAAACAAATGATGCACCTGGTTTTGTAACTCAGGTGAAAAATAAATTAAAACATTTCGGCACATAATGACATGAAATTCATTAAACGATTGATCTGTTACTAAATTATGCTGTGCAAATATAATGTTTTTTAACAGTGACGGATGGAAATAAGCATTTTGATAATCTGTTTTATAGTATTCAGAAAAAGCATGGATGCCGCCTGCAAGCATATAGTTTTTCGTATATGCCTGCATTTTGTTAATCGGAAATACTCCTTTTTTTGCCTCTTCCAATACTTGTTCGTTCATATCCGTAGCGTAAATAACGGCTTGATCCATTAACCCTTCTTCCTGTAGCAAAATAGCCATGGAGTATACTTCCTCACCCGTGGCACATCCTGCATGCCATATCCGAATTTCAGGGTAATCTCTTAGATACGGTACAACTTCTTGGCGAAAAGCCTTAAAAAAACTAGGGTTACGGAACATTTCAGTCACATTTATAGAAAAATCATTCAATAGTTGCTCTAAAAAATCATTTTCGTGTATTACTTTTTCAAGTACACGAGAAATGGTTGGAATATTACTCATCCTCATCCTACTATAAACCCTTCGTAATATAGAAGAACGATTATATTGTCGAAAATCAAATCCCGATAAACGATAAATAGCCTCAAGTAACAAATCAATTTCTAAATCTGTATGCTTTTTTTGCTGCAAAGGAAATCGGTCCATTTTATAAACTCCCTTTAGAAACTAGCCATACTCTTAAAACGGATATTAATTGCTCTAGATTTAATGGCTTACTTATATAATCTGAAGCACCAGCCTCTAATGTTTTATCTCGGTCATTTTTCATGGCCTTCGCTGTTAAAGCGATAATCGGTAAATCCGTAATCTTCATTTGTTTGCGTATAATCGACATCGTTTCATAGCCATCCAAATTCGGCATCATAATATCCATCAGAATAAGATCAATTTCATCATTAGCTTGCATAATATCTAAACACTCTATCCCATCTTTGGCAACTAAGATATTCATACCTCGTTTTTCGAGTGCGTTTTTTAATGCATATATATTACGGTAATCATCGTCTACAATTAAAATATTTTTCCCTTGAAAAACTTCTACCTCTTGTTGAGAGAAGTCCTGAGTTTCCGATAGTACTTCCATTAGCTCTTCTAATTCATTAGTAGCCCCTACTTCATGAATAGCAAATTCATTACGTTTTTGCTCTTCGATGCCATTTGGCAAGCTTGGGATTGTTAGTGTGAATGTACTACCTTGCCCTTCACTACTTTGTAAAGAAATCCAGCCGCCAAGTAATCCCGCAAGCTCTTTACAAATGGACAAGCCAAGACCTGTTCCACCGTATTTACGTACTGTTGCCCCATCAGCCTGTTGGAATGATTCAAAAATAAGTTGATGCTTGTCCTTCGGAATCCCTATTCCTGTATCGGAAACTATGATCTCTAACCAGTCAGCACTAACATCCTGCATATTATTTGTTAACTGTTCTTCACTAAGCTGTTTAATGTCAAGATGAACTGAGCCTTGTTTTGTAAATTTAAAGGCATTTGATAATAAATTTTTCAATATTTGCTGGAATCTTTGTTCGTCAGTATAGAAAATATCGACTACATTTTCGTCTTTCGAAATATAGAATTGTAGATTTTTTTTCGTTGCTACAGGCGCAAAGGTTTGCTCGATTTGTACAGGAACCTCACTCATATTCATTTCATCAAAACTAATATCCAGCTTGCCTGCCTCTACTTTTGATAAATCTAAAATATCATTAATTAATGCCAGCAGATCTTCCCCTGAAGAATGGATAACCTTTGCAAATTCAGCTTCCTCTTCTGATAAAGTATTTTGGCTATTTTCAGCTAACATTTCAGATAAAATTAATATGCTATTCAGTGGCGTTCGTAATTCATGTGACATATTGGCTAAAAACTCAGATTTATAATTTGAATTTAGTAACAGCTGTTCCGCACTTTCCTCTAATTCTTTTTTAGCTTGTTCTAATTCTCTCGACTTTAACTCTGCCTCTTTTGTTCTTTCTTCCAATTGGTCATTAATCATTGTCAGTTCCTCTGTTTGCATCTGCAATTCTTCTGATTGTGTCTGAAGCTCTTCAGATTGTGCCTGTAATTCCTCTGTCATAGCTCTTGACTCGTTCAATAAACGGACAACTTCCATACGCCCTAGGACACTATTGATCGTTAATCCGAAGGTTTCGATAACTTGCTTCACTAATTCCTGCTGCAGTTCATTAAAGCTAGTTATTGTAGCTAATTCAACGACAGCGATTACGTTATTTTCAAATATAATAGGGACGATAAAAATACCCTTTGGTGGTATTTTCCCTAAACCAGTGCCTACTAAACGGAAATCTTCTGGAATATCGTTATAAATTAAAATCTTTTTTTCTAAAGCACATTGTCCAATTAAGCCTTGTCCCAGTTTAAAGCTCTCAATTCCAACGTTATCCGTTGCTTCCGCAAAAGCAGCCTTTTTTACAAACTGTATATGATTATCAGTAGTTTCACGAACATAAAATGCGCCAAGGGAAGACTGCGTTTTTTGCGCTATTTCTGAAAGGAAGGTTTCAGCTAATTTTGTTATAGCAGAAATACCTTGATATTTTGTGACAATTTCTGCGATATTCAACTGTAGCCATTCTCTTCTCTCAAGCGCATCCAACAACTCATTTGTAGCAGCTGCAAGAGCATTGATTTCATCATTTGTTCTAACATGAATTCGTCCTTTTTGATTACTCTTGGAAGCAGTGATTTCTTGGATTGTTCGAGTAACCTCTGTTAACGTTTTTACGATTGAACGAGAAATACCACTTGCAATGATAATCGCAACAACTGAGATAAATACAAGTATGCCAAGCAGTGTAAGTGTTACTATACTATTTTTTTTGTCCAACTCGTTTACTTTGGCTTGCATCGTTGCAATTACCTCTGAACGAAGTGATTCAAACTGATCTCGTACTGTTTCTATGTCTCTAGGACCTGTACCTACCTTATAGAGTTCCCCTAATGCCCCCACATTTTTTTCTTTTTTAAATTTAATGGAAGGTTCACCAAATGTTGTAATCCAATGCTCTATCGTTGCCTTTATCTCATTTAACTTCTGTTTTGTTGGTTTATTTTTTACAATCTGATAAAGTTCATTAAAATCAGATTCCCATTTTTCATCAGATTCATTATAAGACTCTAAATAGCTTGATTCACCTGAGATAACAAAACTCCTCTGGCTCGATTCCATATCTAAAATGTGCTTTTCAATGCGATTGGTTAAAGCATGTATATTTGAATCATTCTTGATAATATAATTTCTTTCTTTTTGTAGAGAGGTAATTTGATTATTTAAGATAATCACCGATGCAAGTAAACAAAGTATGATAACAATATAGCCTAACGTAATTTTAGTTCGTATACCTATTTTTAATTTATTTAACATTTGTTTTCCTACCTTTATCTGTCATAAACTCTATAACTAGTATCATTGTACATCAAAAAGTAACAAAGTTTCTTCCTCTTAAATTTAGACAATAATATCCTTCCGAGAAATACTTAACAAAATTTACTCATTTAAAGTTAATAAGTCCCCTATTTTTTTCATATACATTTTATATTGAACTACTTTAAATTAAGGAGAGAACAATTGTGGACATTTATGTAAGACCTGGAGATTCTCTTTGGCGTTTCAGTGAAGTGTTTAAAATACCTCTTCAACTAATTATAGATTCGAACCGAAATATCAATTCTCAACTTTTAAGGGTTGGACAGCGCATTCGAATCCCAGGGTTTGTTGCAGTCAATTATCAAGTAAAACAAGGAGATAGTTTTTGGCAAATAGCCCAAAGCAGAAATCTCCCATTAGGAGCCATTTTGCTTGTCAACCCTGGTCTTAATCCAAATCAATTACACATTGGACAGACAATCCGCATTCCTCAACGAATCACATGGAGGCTCGTCAATGGTAAACAAAATTATTCTTATGCGATTATGATGAATGATATCAAAAAGCTACTCGATGCTTATCCATTTCTACAAAGCTCTACGATAGGACATTCTGTTTTACAGCATGAAATTCCAGAACTTCTTATCGGGAACGGAGCTAAGCGTGTCCATTATAACGGCTCCTTTCATGCGAATGAATGGATTACGACTCCAATTATTTTAACTTTTATAAACGACTATCTACTTTCTCTCACCAATCAAAGTACAATTCGCGGTTTATCTCCATTACCACTTTACCAGCAAACAACCCTTTCTATAGTTCCGATGGTCAATCCCGATGGTGTCGATTTAGTATTACAAGGGCCACCTAATGGCGACGCATTAAGAAATCAGCTCATTACTTGGAATAACGGTAGCACCGATTTCTCAGGTTGGAAGGCTAATATAAATGGTGTCGATTTGAACGATCAGTTTCCTGCAAAATGGGAACTCGAACGTGCACGAAATCCAAAAACACCTGGACCAAGAGATTTTGGCGGACAACGACCTTTGTCCGAGCCTGAGGCCATTGCTATGGCTGACTTAACAAAGAAACGCGATTTTGCCAGAGTTCTCGCGTTTCATACACAAGGAAGAGTGATTTATTGGGGTTTCGAAAATCTCGAACCGCCAGAGTCCGAAATCCTTGTTAATGAGTTTAGTCGGGTCAGTGGCTATGAGCCTATTAATTCGGCAGGCAGTTATGCGGGCTATAAAGATTGGTTTATTCAGGATTGGCGTAGACCTGGCTTTACAGTTGAGTTAGGTAGTGGTACAAATCCACTTCCACTCAGCCAATTCGACGACATCTATGAAGAAACATTAGGTATATTCCTTGCAGCATTGTATATGTAATAAAAAGAGCCTAGAATTTGTGAAGTCGAAGTAACCATCACAATTCAATGCTAAATAAATATCCCCAATCCCCTTTTACTTCTGAAGTGAAAGGGGATTTTTTACCCTCTGATTGATTGCTTCTTGATAGTTCATCACCAAAAGTTGTGGATGACTTTTGTTAAAACGTCTACTATGTCAATAAGTTGATTGGAGTGGAGGCTGGGCGACTCCTTGGGGATTAGCGATAGAGGAACGAAGGCTAAAACCATCCTGTGATAACGCCTTCGTGACCAACCTCGGTGCTGCTGCCGCTACGTTAGCACTACGCTTTCGCGCAAAAAACATCTGTTGGCCCGAGACCCTGGAGCGAGCATCGCGAGTGAAGCGGCTCATCGGACGCCCCCAGGTAGCTCTGCTCTGCGCGAAAGCGAAGCGTCAGCGGCAAATGTTTTATCTGTGCGAAAGCGTAGCGACAGCAACAACAAAGCGCCCAGCCGGAACGGAAATCAACCACACGTTTTGATGATGATCCTTCTTAGCAGAAATATGGACGTATTTGGAAAAATTACTTTGACAGGTAGAGTAATGTTTGCTAATATTACTCTAACAGATAGAGCAATAAAAATTAAGTAGGTGACTTATGGTTCGAAGTGACATCATCCGCGGACACTTGGATTCCATTATTTTAAGGTTAATTTTAGAGAAAGACCGCTATGGTTATGAAATTTCTCAGGAAATAAGTATCCGCACAAATAATCGATTTCAAATTAAAGAAGCAACTTTATACGCAGTTTTTCAACGTCTAGAGAAAAAGGAAATTATTGAAGCCTATTATGGTGATGTTTCACATGGAGGCAAAAGAAAGTATTACCGTATTACCCCGTTAGGTAAAGCTTATTTAAATGAGCTAGTAAAAGAGTGGTCGGAAGTAAAAGAAATTATCGACTTATTTATGGAGGGCTTAGAATGAAAAAGATAAAAAATCATATTGATGAGCTTTTTAAAGACATTCCTCGTAATAAAGAAACAGAGATGGTGAAACAAGAAATCATTCAAAACCTTGAAGAAAAAGTATTTTATTTAATGGATCAAGGGAAAGAACAAGAGGATGCCATCAACAAAGCCATCGTAGAGTTTGGAGATATTGAGGATTTAAAAAAGGAATTAGGTGTTAAGGAGCCCAAAAAGAAAAACATGTCTAAATTAAATTTAGAATTCTCTATATGGGGTAGTGGTTTAATTATTGCATTTTTTATTTTTATTAATCTTTACTATACACCAAATACAATTTGGGCAATCTATCCGATCTTCGCAATATTATGGTGGCCATTATCTATGTACTTCGTTTGGTCACGTAAGAAATGGAGTGAATAAAACATGAAGAACTTTATTAGCTTTTCGATTGTAGGTAGTTTGATGACAATGTTTTTTTTAGGAATCGTCAATTATACGACGTCACCTCAGGAGCTTTGGTTTATTTACCCGTGCTTACTTGTATTGCTATGGCCAATAACGTTATTCTTTATGTCTAAAAGAATGTATAAACAATATTCTCTTGTTTGTAGTGCCATGATTATTGCTTTTCTTATCATTGAAAATTACTTATATTCACCCGATTATATATGGTTCATTTATGCGATCTATCCAATCATCTGGTGGCCAATTCTTATGTATTTAGATGAAAAAGCAAAAACATTAAAAATTGCACTAATAGGCTGTGCAAGTACCATTATCTATTACTCCTTATTAAATATTATTTTATCCCATCCATACCCTTGGGCGATCTATCCATCATTTTTAGTAATTTGGTGGCCATTAGCTTTATACCACGCACAAAGAAAAACATTTGTAGCATTCTCTGTTACCGCTACAATTCTTATCAGTATCTTTTTTATTACAGTAAATATTGTCTCTTCACCAGGAGTAATATGGGCGTTTTATCCAATCTTTGTAGTCCTATGGTGGCCCCTTAGCATGTACTTTTATGTTTATAAAAGAAAAATGTACAATTCAACAACTACTCCTGAAAAAATCTAAAAATTTCGACTATATTTCACTTTCACAGAGGTAATTAGATGAAAAAGATAATGAAATTTATAAAATATACTGTAATAATTACAATCGTATTACTCATAACAGCGCTTTTATTCCCTACATGGACTTCCCATATTAAAGGTAATAACAGTGTAAGTGTATTAGAGCAAGTAAAGATAAATGGAAGTAATCATGAAGTTATGATACGTGGCAAAGATAAGGATAATCCCGTTATTATTTTTGTCCATGGAGGGCCTGGATGTTCAGAAATACCGTATGCCAGTAAGTATCAAAACTTATTGGAAAACAATTTTACGGTCGTGAATTACGACCAAAGAGCAAGCGGAAAATCATATCATTTTTTTGAGGATTATTCTAATCTTTCATCAGACTTACTCGTAGATGACTTATTGGCCTTGACGGA